>JANJSW010000225.1 GCA_024711415.1 Thermomonas sp.
CGTTCGGCCAGCTCGGCGTTGGTCTGCCGGCCCGCCCGCTGCAGTTCCGCAAGCAGAGTCAGATCGGTCCGGTCCAGGGTGATGTCGGTCATTTCTTCCACTAATTCGCATTATGACGCCGGAATATTGCGCCAGTGACCGCATGTGTTGCAATTTTGCAGACATCTTGCGCACCGTTGCCCCTACCCTTGGGGGATGTCCACAGCCGATCCCGCCATGTCCGCCCAGCCGCAGCCACGCCGCCTCGAAAGCATCCAGACCGACCGCGGCTCGGTGCCGGTGTATGCCACCGGCACGGTGGAGCAGCCGTGGGACAGCTACAGCGACGACGACCACGACGTCTGGCGCCAGCTGTATGCGCGCCAGCAGGCGCTGCTGCCCGGTCGCGCCTGCGACGCCTTCCTGCAGGCGCAGGCGCGGATGCGGATGCCGCCGGACCGGATTCCGAAGTTCTCCGACCTCAACGCGATCCTCGGCGCAGCCACCGGCTGGCAGATCGTGGCGGTGGAAGGGCTGCTGCCCGAACTCGACTTCTTCACCCATCTCGCCAACCGCCGCTTCCCGGTGAGCTGGTGGATCCGCCGCGCCGACCAGATCGACTACATCGAAGAACCCGACCTGTTCCACGACCTGTTCGGCCACGTGCCGCTGCTGATGGAGCCGATGTTCGCCGACTACCTGCAGGCCTACGGCGAGGGCGGGGTGAAGGCGCACGGCTTCGGCCCCGAGGCGCTGATGCAGCTGGCGCGGCTGTACTGGTACACGGTGGAATTCGGCCTGATCCGGCAGCCGGACGGGCTGCGCATCTACGGCGCCGGCATCGTCAGCTCGAAGGGCGAATCGATCCACTGCCTGGAATCGGCGTCGCCGAACCGGATCGGCTTCGACCTGGAACGGGTGATGCGCACGCGCTACCGCATCGACAGCTACCAGAAGACCTATTTCGTCATCGACAGCTTCGAGCAGCTGATGGACGCCACCCGCCCGGACTTCGCGCCGATCTACGCGCGCCTGGCCGACCAGGACACCATCCCCGCCGGCAGCGTGCTGGCCACGGATCGCGTGCTGCAGCGCGGCAACGGCGAGGGCTGGGCCAGCGGCGGCGACGTCTAGCGACGTTCGACGCCGGCCTGTCCGCATCGGCCCGGTTTTTACGCTTGTCATGTGATGACCACTGCACAAGGGAAGGCCATGCGCACGACCGGGTTCCCTCTGCTTCCGCGCTGCCTGGCTGCCGCGGTTGCGTTGCTGGCGGTGTTGGCCGCCGGGTGCGGAAAATCGCCTTCGCCCGCACCCCCTGCCCAAGCGCCGCCGCTGGTCATCCAGCGCGACACGGCACGCGCGGCGGAAGCCAGCATCGGCATGGAAGGGGGGCGGCTGGAGGCCACCGCCGCCGACGGCACCCGCTTCGTGCTGATCGTGCCCGCGGGCGCGCTGCCGGGCGAGACGCGGATCCGCGCGGTGCCGGCGCAACTGCCGACGCTGGGCGCGCCCGCGCATGCGGTGATGTTCGAACCCAACGGCCTGCAATTCTTCGACTGGGTGCGGCTGGAGGTGCATCCGTCGCAGCCGATCCCGCCCGAGCGCCGGTTCGCGTTCGGCATCGACGACGGCGGCCGCAGCGTGGTCGCCAGCCACACCGATCCCAAGGCGCCGGCGCCCACCCTGCTGCTGGACCACTACTCCGGCTACGGGCTGGCCGATGCCACCGATGCGCAGCGCGCGGCGATGCTGCAGCGACAGGCGGAAACGGCGAAGGAGCGGCTGCAATCGCGCATGGCGCTTGAACTCGGCAAAGCCAGGCAGCGTGCCTTGCTGGGCGTTGCCGATGCAGGGACCGTCGGCGACCTGTTCGAGGCGCACCGCGAGGAATACGAGCGCGAAGTCCTGGCGCCACTGCTGGAAGCCGCCGGCGGCAGTTGTGCCGCCCAGACGCGGGCGCTGCAGGAAGTCCTGGGCTACGAACGGCAACGACAACTGCTCGGGATCGAATCCGGCTCCTCGTTGATCGACGCCAACGCGATCCTCACGCAGGCATTGTCGAGGAACGGCGATGCCTGCGAGAAGGAGGCCATCGCGCAATGCAAGGCCGCCAAAGACCCGACGATCCTGATGCGGTTCTGGATCGGCCGCGCCCGCCAACGCGCCCTGCTTGGCGCGGGCGACGCTAATGAGAACCTGCTGGAATCGGCCAAGCGCGCGCGCAAGATCTGCATCGGCGCGCAGGCCTGGGAGATCCACGGCACCGTGGACTCCAAGCCGGGCGGCATCACCCTCGACGGCAACACCTGCTCGCTGGAGGAACCGTTCCGCGTGCGCAGCAACGGTGACCTGATCGGCACCATCGTGTTCACCCCCAACGGTGCGGAAAGCGGGCGCTGGCGCTACGACGGCGTGGTCGGCAACACCCCCGAATTCCGCGTCGACGGCAGCGGCGACTACACCGCCAGCGAGGACGACGGCGGCGAATCCGGCGAGATCCGGCTCGACTGGCGCCTGACCATCCATATCCCGATGATCGGCAACCGCACCAATGGCAGCGAGGTCACCCTGGACCTGACGCCAGCCGCACCCTGCAACTGACAGCAGCCGGGGCATCGGGGACAATGGCGCCCTCCACAAGGGGCGCACCATGACCAACACCCACATCTCGCTGACCCGTTTCCTGATCGAAGAACAGCGCGCCGGCCGCGTCAACGCGGAGCTGCGCCTGCTGGTGGAGGTGGTGGCGCGCGCCTGCAAGACCATCTCGATCGCGGTGGGCAAGGGCGCGCTGGGCGGCGTGCTGGGCGAGGCCGGCACCGGCAACATCCAGGGCGAGGCGTAGAAGAAGCTCGACGTGATCGCCAACGACGTGCTGCTGGAAGCCAACGCCTGGGGCGGCCACCTGGCCGGGCTGGCGTCGGAGGAAATGGACCACAGCATGCCGATCCCGGACGTGTACCCGCGCGGCAATTTCCTGTTGCTGTTCGATCCGCTGGACGGCAGCTCCAACATCGACGTCAACGTCTCGGTGGGCACCATCTTCTCGGTGCTGCGCTGCCCGGAAGGCGTGACCACGCCCGCCGATGAAGACTACCTGCAGCCGGGCACCGACCAGGTCGCGGCCGGCTATTGCGTGTACGGCCCGCAGACCACGCTGGTGCTGACCGTCGGCCACGGCACCCATGCCTTCACCCTCGACCGCGAGGTCGGCAGCTTCATCCTGACCACCCGCGGCATGCGCATCCCGGAGGAGACGAAGGAGTTCGCGGTCAACGCCTCCAACCAGCGCTTCTGGGAAGCGCCGATGCAGCGCTACGTCGGCGACCTGCTGGCCGGCAAGGAAGGCCCGCGCGGCAAGGACTTCAACATGCGCTGGATCGCCTCGATGGTGGCCGACGTGCATCGCATCCTCACCCGCGGCGGCATCTTCAGCTACCCGCTGGACAGCAAGTGCGCGCCGAAGGGCGGCAAGCTGCGGCTGATGTACGAGGCCAACCCGATGAGCTTCCTGGTGGAACAGGCCGGCGGTGCCGCCAGCACCGGTCGCCAGCGCATGCTGGAAGTGCAGCCCACCGGCCTGCACATGCGGGTACCGGTGTTCCTGGGCTCGAAGGCGGAAGTGGAAGCCGCGGTGTCCTACCACCGCAGCCACGACGCCGGCGCGGCCTGACCGGGCAGGGCGGGCAGTCGCCCGCCCAGAACGCTTTCTGCGCTCGCCATTCCCCGGCGTGATGCGGCACCTCCCCGCGACTCCGGCAGAATGCGCCCATGCACCTTGATCCCCACCTGTGGTCCCAGCTCGCCTTCGGCCTGATCCTGGCCGGCGGGCTGTACCTGTTCATCAGTGAGCGGCTGCGGGTCGACGTGACCGCCATGCTGATCCTGCTGGCGCTGGTGCTGACCGGCGTGCTGGACGGCCGGCAGGCGCTGTCGGGATTCGCCAGCGAACCCGCGATCATCGTCGCCGCGGTGTTCGTGATCTCGGGCGCGCTTGGCGCCACCGGCATCAGCGAAAAACTCGGCAGCTGGGTGGAGCGTGCCTCCGGCGAACACGAGTGGCGCACCATCGCGGTGGTGATGCCGCTGGTGGCGCTGCTGGCCTCGTTCACCCACCACGTGATGGTCACCGCGATGATGCTGCCGCTGCTGCTGCGGCACGCGCGCAACCGCCGCCTGCCGGCCTCGCGGCTGCTGATGCCGATGTCGCTGGCGGCCTCGCTGGGCACCACCCTGACCCTGTTCAGCGCGCCCGCCTTCCTGCTGGCCAACGACATGCTGGAGCGCGCCGGCGCGGAAGGGCTGGGGATCTTCTCGATCACCCCCATCGGTATTGCGCTGGTGCTGGTGGGCACCGCCTACATGCTGCTGACCCGCTGGCTGCTGCCCAAGCGCAGCGGCGAGCAGAACGACGACGACTACCTGCGCCTGGACCGCTACCGCACCGAGCTGGTGGTGGTGAAGGACGGCCACTGGTGCACCCGCCCGCTGGCCGAACTGCAGAAGGCGCTCGGGGCACGCTTCCGCCTGCTGGGCTGGCTGCGCGACGGCCTGCGCCGCGACGACCTGGGCCCGTCCAGCCCGCTGCTGGGCGGCGACGTGCTGCTGGTGGAAGCAGCCGCCGACGAACTGATGTCGCTGCACGACGACAGCGGCCTGGACATGAACGCGATCGCCCGCTTCGGCAGCTTCGCCGCCGGCGAAGGCCGGCCGCAGCTGGTGCAGGCGGTGGTGGCGCCGGGGTCGGAGTTCATCGGCCGCAGCATCCGCGAGCTGGATTTCGCCCGCCAGTTCCACACCGTCATCGCCGGGCTGTGGCGGCGCGGCGAACAGATGGCCGACCGCCTCTCCGACGCGCGCCTGCGCGAGGGCGACCTGCTGGTGCTGTGGGGTCAGCCGGGGCGCTTCAACGAGCTGGCCGCCCACCACGGCTTCCTCATGCTGGTGCCGTTCGCGGGCGAGGCCAAGCGCCGCTTGCGCGCGCCGCTGGCGCTGGCGATCCTCGGCCTGACCGTGCTGGCCGCGGCCACCGAATGGCTGTCGCCGCCGCTGGCGTTCCTGGCCGGCGCCGTGGCCATGGTGGCCACCCGCTGCGTCGACGTGGAACAGGCCTACCGCGGCATCGAGGTACGCATCTTCGTGATGATCGCTGGCGTCATCCCGCTGGGTATCGCGATGGAGCAGACCGGCACCGCCGCGCTGCTGGCGCAGTGGCTGTCGCACTTCATCGAACACTGGCCGCCATTGGCCATCCTGCTGGTGATGTTCTCGCTGGCCGCGCTGCTGACCCAGGTGATGAGCGATGCCGCCACCACCGCGCTGCTGGGGCCGATCTCGATCGCCACCGCGCAGGTGCTGGATCTGCCGCCGGCACCGTTCGTGGTGTGCACCGCGCTGGGTGCGGTGGTGGCCTTCCTGACCCCCATCGGCCACCATGGCAACTTGCTGATCCTGCGCCCCGGCCAATACCGCTTCGGCGACTTCCTGCGCGTGGGCCTGCCGCTGACGGTGCTGGTGGCGCTGGTCAGCGCGTGGATGGCGCGCTGGCTGTGGATGGATGGGCCGCTGCTGCCGGGTTTCGGTTGATCGCTACACCCACGGGGAGGACGCCATGACCACCTTGATTACCCCGCGCAGCCACGACATCGGCGGGCTGGAAGTGCGCCGCGCCGTGCCCAGCCTGCAGGCACGCAGCGTCGGCCCGTTCGTGTTCGTCGACCACATGGGGCCGGCACTGTTCGAACCCGGCCGCGGCATCGACGTGCGTCCGCATCCGCACATCGGCCTGGCCACCGTGACCTACCTGTGGGCCGGCGCGCTGCGCCATCGCGACACCCTCGGCAGCCTGCAGGACATCCTGCCCGGCGACGTCAACTGGATGACCGCCGGCCGCGGCATCGCCCATTCCGAACGTACCCCGCCGGGTCCACGCGCGGCCGGCCACGACCTGCATGGCATGCAGACCTGGGTGGCGCTGCCGAAATCGCACGAGGAAACCGCGCCGTCGTTCCACCACCACGAAGCCGCCACCCTGCCGTGGCGCGAACACGCCGGCGCGCGGCTGCGGGTGATCGCCGGGCGCGGCTTCGGCATGGAATCACCGGTGCGGGTGTTCGCCGACACCTTCAACGTCGCCATCGACCTGGCCGCGGATGCCGAGCTGGCAGTGGACGCGGAAGCGCGGGAGCGCGCGCTCTACGTGCTGGAAGGGCAGGCGCAGCTGGACGGCGCGGACATCCCGGACAAGCACCTGCTGGTGCTCGACCCCGGCGCGCGCCACCTGCTGCGCGCGAAGACCCCGCTCAAGGCGATGCTGTTCGGCGGCGAACCGCTGGATGGCCCGCGCCACATGTGGTGGAACTTCGTCTCCAGTTCGAAGGAGCGCATCGAGCAGGCCAAGCAGGACTGGGACAGCGGCGCGTTCGGGCTGATCCCCGGCGACGACGCGGAGCGGATTCCGCTGCCGACGCGCTGAGGCATCCGCGCACGGCTCGGCTACTCTGTGCCGATGCAGGTCACGCGACGCAGGAGAACGCCGTGCCGGGATTGATCGCTGCCTGGGACGCACTGTGGGCGATTCCCCACATCCGCGCCTGGCTGACCGCGGGCTGGGCGCTGTACCTGGTCTGGCTGGGCGGCTGGATCGTGCTGCAGAAGCGCGAGCCGGCGGCGACCCTGAGCTGGCTGGTCAGCCTGGCCGCACTGCCCTACATCGGCTTCGCGATCTACTACATCCTCGGCCCGCAGCGGATCGTCCGCCACCGCGCCCGCCGCAAGCGCCACCATGCGCACCTGCCGACCGAGGCCGAAGGCCCCGGCGACGAGAGCCTGGAGCTGCGCGCCCTCGCGCATGCCACCAGCGGGCTGGCGCCCAGCACCGCGCGCGACGTGCGCCTGCTGGTCGACGGCGGCAGCAAGTATCCGGCGCTGCTGGAAGCGATCGCGCAGGCGCGCGACCACGTCCACCTGGAGTACTACATCTACAACCCCGACCGCACCGGCACGGCGCTGCGCGACGCATTGGTGGAACGCGCGCGCGCCGGCGTCAAGGTGCGGCTGCTGGTCGACGCGATGGGCTCGATGCAGTGCCGGAAGCGCTTCTTCGATCCGCTGCTCGAGGCCGGCGGCGAACTGGCCTGGTTCCATCCTGCACGGCTGTGGCTGCCGTGGAAGCGGCCGTGGCTCAACCTGCGCACCCACCGCAAGATCGTGGTGATCGACGGCCGGGTCGGTTTCCTCGGCGGCATCAACATCACCGACGAGGAGGACGAACGCCTGCGCGACGATGCGTACCGCGACCTGCACCTGCGCGTCGAGGGCGACATCGTGCGTTCGCTGCAGGAAGTGTTCGTGGAGGACTGGGCCTATGCCACCGAGCGCAAGGACTTCATCGGCGACGTGGTGCGCGCGATGCCGGCGCCGCGGCCCGGCCCGATCCACGCCCAGCTACTGGCCTCAGGCCCCGATTCGCCGTGGGAAGCGATCCATCGCACCTACGTCGGCGCCATCCACTCGGCGACGCGGCGGATCTGGCTGACCACCCCGTATTTCGTCCCCGGCGAAGCGGCGATGATGGCGCTGACCTCGGCCGCGCTGGGCGGCCTCGACGTGCGCCTGCTGGTGCCGCGGATGAGCGACAGCCGGCTGGTCACCTGGTGCGTGCGCTCCTACTACGACGACCTGCTGGCGGCGGGGGTGAAAATCTACGAATACGGGCCGCGCATGCTGCACAGCAAGTCGCTGCTGGTGGACGACCGGCTGGTGATCATCGGCAGCGCCAACTTCGACCATCGCAGCTTCCGCCTCAACTTCGAATCCTCGCTGCTGATCGACGATGGTGGCGTCGCCGGCATCCTCGCCCAGCTGATCGAACGCGAGTTCGCCTCGGCGCCGCGGGTGCGTCCGGACCGCCCGCGTCCGCTGCTCACTGCGCGCCTGCCGGAGGCGCTGGCGCGCCTGATGGCTCCGCTGTTGTGACCGCCGCGGCGGCGTAAACTTCGCCAATCCGACCCGGAGCCGCACGCATGCACTGGTTGTTCCTGCTCCTCGCCGCCGCCGCGATGGCGCTGGCCTTCCTGACCACCTCCATGGCGGTGCTGGCAGGCTGCCTGCTCGCGGCGCTGGTCCTGTTCGTTGCCTGGGCGCTGGGCCTGTACCAGACGCGCGTTGCCGGCAGCGATCGCGACGCGACCATGATGGTCGACCCGGCCGAACTGCGCCGGCTGCGAGATCTGGCAGAGGCGCGCAGGCTGCAGCGCGACGACGCCGGCGACGCGCCATGACCGCACTCAGCGTCAACCTCAACAAGATCGCGGTGCTGCGCAACTCGCGTGGCGGCGCCGAGCCCGACGTGCTTGCGGCCGGCGTTGCCTGCCTGGATGCCGGCGCCCATGGCCTGACCGTGCATCCACGCCCCGACGCGCGCCACATCCGCAGCGAGGACGTGTACGCGCTGGGCGCGCTGTGCGCTGCGCGCGGGGTCGAGTTCAACGTCGAAGGCAATCCGTTCGCACCACCGCGCGCCGGTTATCCGGGCCTGCTGGCGCTGTGCGAGGCGGTACGGCCGGCGCAGGTGACCCTGGTCCCGGATGGCGATGGCCAGCTGACCTCCGACCACGGCTTCGACTTCGCCCGCGACGGCGAAGCGCTGCGCCCGCTCATCGCCGCGTTCAAGGCACTGGGCTGCCGGGTCAGCGTGTTCGTCGACGTCGGCGATCCCGAGGTGGCACAGGCCGCCGCGGTGGGCGCGGACCGGGTCGAGCTGTACACCGGCCCCTATGCCGAGGCCTTCGCCGCCGGCGATGCCGAAGCGGCGCTGCGCTTGGCCGCCGAGACCGCGCGCACTGCGCAGGCAGCCGGCCTGCAGGTCAACGCCGGCCACGACCTCAGCCAAACCAACCTGGGCCGCTTCCTTGCGGAAGTGCCCGCGGTACGGGAAGTGTCGATCGGCCACGCACTGATCGGCGAAGCGCTGTATGCCGGCCTGGACGCGACCGTGCGCGCCTACCGGCGAATCGTCGACGCCGCGCTTCGGTAAACGCTCCCCACCGTGCGGCAGTGAGCTGCCCTGCCGAGGCATCGGCCCGCGGGCGCGTTTCGCGAAGCCGGGCTTGCTTCGCTGCCCTGTCCAGCCACGACGCAGCAGTTCCTGCCCCCCGGCCAGGATCCACGCACCAATGTCAGACAAAAAAAAGCCGCCCGGGAGGGCGGCGTTTCGTCATCCACGACGTGCTCCGGAAGCCGGAGCTGAATGTTTATTTCTGGACGAAACCGATCTTGATCATGTCGGCATTCTTCGCCGCTGCCAGCACCTGGGCCAGCACGCCGTATTCCGCCGATTCGTTGGTGTCGATCTGCAGCTCCGGCTGGTTGCTCGGATCGCGGGCGACTTCCTCGCCCATCATCCGCTCCAGCGCCGAAACGGCGACCGGCGAGTTGTTCCAGAAGACCTGGCCGGAGGCGTCGATCCGCAGTTCGATCGGATCCGGCGGCTCCTTCGGGTTCTCCGGCGGCTTTTCCGTCTTCTGCGGCAGATCCACGTCCACCGGCACCGACTGGATCGGCATGGTCACCATGAAGATGATCAGCAGCACGAGCATCACGTCGATCAACGGGGTGACGTTGATGTCCGCCATGGCACCTGCGCTGGCTTTGGCAAAGGCCATCGTGCGTTCTCCTTACTGCCCTTTCTTCGGCGGCGTGGTGACGAAGCCGACCTTGGCCATGCCCTGCGCCTGCGCGATCTTCACGACTTCGTTGATCAGCCGGTACGGGGTGGTCTTGTCGCCACGGATCTGCACCGGCGGCTGCGGGGTCTTCTGGGCCTCGACCGACAGGCGGCTTTCGATCGCCTGCCGGGTCGCCGGCTCGTCATTGAGGAAGAGCTCGCCCGCCTCGGTCACCGTGATGGTCACCGGCGGGATCTGCTGCTTCTTCTCTTCCTTCTTCTGGACCACTGCCTGCGGCAGCTGCACCTTGACCTTGTGGTTCATCAGCGGCGTGGTGATCATGAAGATGATCAGCAGCACCAACATCACGTCCACCAGCGGCGTGACGTTGATTTCGGCCATCGGCGCGCCGTCTTCCTTGTTACCGACACTTGCTCCCATGGTCAGGGGCCTCCGTCAGGTTCCAGTGGCCAACGATCAGCGCTTGCCGGCCGCGTCGCCGACGCGAGCGCCGGTGGCGAAGAAGTCGTGCAGGTCGTGAGCGAAGGTGTCGAACTGGTTGTTGGTGATCCGGTTCGCACGCACGAAGGCGTTGTACGCCAGCAGCGCCGGGATCGCCACGAACAGACCGATCGCGGTCATGATCAGCGCCTCGCCCACCGGGCCGGCCACTGCCGAGATCGACGCATCGCCCGACGAACCGATCGCGATCAGCGCGTGGTAGATGCCCCACACGGTGCCGAGCAGGCCGACGAACGGGGCCGACGAACCGGTGGTGGCAAGCACGGTCAGGCCGGCTTCCAGGTTCAGCGACTCGCGGGTCACGGCCTGGCGCAGCGCGCGATCCACGAACTCGGAGCGGTTCAGCGACTCGGCCAGCTTGGAACCGTCGTGGCGCTGGTGGTGGGCAGCAGCCTGGGCCGCGTCCAGCGCGATCTTGGAGAACGGCTCGGACTTCGGCTGCTCTTCCATGTAACGGATCGCGTCCTGGGCGTTGGTGGTTTCCCAGAAGGTGCTGACCACGCGGTCGGCACGGCCACGCAGGCGCATGTTCTTGATGAAGTTGATGATGATCCAGTACCAGGACATCACCGACATGATGCTCAAGGTGAGGAACACGATCCAGCCGACTGCGTCGAAGTTCTGGATCAGGCTTTCAAAGCCCATCTGCTGGAGCGCGGCGGCGTTGTTGCCTCCGGCGGCGGCAGGTGCGGCGGCAGCAGTTTCTTGCAACATACGCTTACCCTTGGATGTCGTGGATGAAGTTGTTCAAAGAAGAGGTGAAGCTTTCGCGTTGGAACGGGTGGAGCGGGACAGCAGTTACATCTTGAATTCGACCGGGACGCGGACGCGGCTGGCGACCTTCTGGCCGTTCTTCACTTCCGGGTTGAAGCGCCAGCGCTTGGCCGCCTTGATCGCCTCGCGATCGAGGTTGCGGTTGCCGCTGGAACGCTCGACTTCCACGTCGAGCACGCCACCGCTGGCGTCGATGCTGACGATCAGCACCGTGGTGCCCTGGATGCCGCGGCGCATTTCCTCCGGCGGGTAGCGCGGGGGATTCATGTTGCGGGACGAAGGATCCACGCTGGAGCCGATATCCGGCACCGAGGCCGGCGGCGCCGGTGGCGACGGCGGCGGCGCGGCGACGTCGACGGCGCGAGACTCGCTCAGCACCACCGGCGGATCATCCGGCGGCGGCGGGATCGGGCTCGGGCGCGGCGGCGACAGCGTCTTCGGCGGCGTGGTCAGCGGCTTGGGCTGTTCCGGCGGCGGCGGCGGCGGCGGCGGCG
>JANJSW010000261.1 GCA_024711415.1 Thermomonas sp.
GGTTGGTGTAGATGCAGATGTCGCCGGCAATGCCCAGTGCTTCGGTGGCGATGGCTTTTGCATCCAGTTGGGTATGCGCCAGCAGCGCGCGCGCCGCGGACAGCGCGTACATGCCGCCCGAACCGATGGCGATCAGGCCGTCTTCCGGCTCGATCACGTCGCCGGTGCCGGAAATCACCAGCGAGGTGTCGGCGTCGGCCACCGCCAGCAGCGCCTCGAGCTTGCCGAAGCGGCGCTCGGTGCGCCAATCCTTGGCCATCTCCACCGCCGCGCGGGTCAGCTGGCCGTGTTTTTCCAGCTTGGCTTCGAACAGCTCGAACAGGGTGAACGCATCGGCGGCGGCGCCGGCGAAACCGGCCAGCACGCGGCCGTCCTTGCCGAGCCGGCGCACCTTGCGCGCATTGGCTTTCATCACCGTGTGGCCCAGCGTCACCTGGCCGTCGCCGGCAATGACCACCTGCCCGTTGCGGCGCACCGAACAGATGGTGGTGGCATGGAACACGTTGGGGTTCTGGCTGGGATCCATCGTTTTCTCCGTTGAACCGGCTATCTGGGGGCGCACGCCCCGGCTTCAAGCAGGAGGGACGGGCATGGCGCCACCGCTGGCCAGCATCGCGATGCCGATCTTCAACACCGAACGTTTCCTGCCGGCGGCGCTGGACAGCCTGCTGGCACAGACCTGTAGCGACTGGGAAGCGCTGCTGTGGGACGACGGCAGCAGCGACGGCAGCGCCCGGATCGCCGCCGACTATTGCGCCCGCGACCCGCGCTTCCGCCTGCTCGGCGACGGGCGCAACCATGGGCAGGCGCCAGCGCTGGCGAAGACCCTGGCACAGGCGCGCGGCGCCTACTTCGGCACCCTCGACAGCGACGACGTGCTGGAGCCGCAGGCGCTGGGCGCGATGCTGGCGTTCCTGCGGTCGCAGCCGGCACTGGGGATGGGTTATTCACGGCACGTGGAGATCGACGAAGCGGGCGCCGTGCTGGGGCCGGGCCGGCGCAGCCTCACCCCGTATTCGCCGGCCGGCCTGCTGGTGGAGTTCATGACCTTCCAGTTCCGGCTGGTGCGCGCGGACGCCTATCGCGCGGTGGGCGGCTTCGATCCGGCGGCCGCCTATGCCGAGGACTACGACCTGTGCCTGCGCCTGTCCGAGCGCTACCCGGTTGGCCACCTGCCGCAGCCGCTGTACCGCTACCGCATCCGCCGCGGCTCGATCTCGCAGTCCAGCCGCCTGCGCCAGGTGCAGGCCAGCTTCGCCGCCGCCCAGCGCGCGCTGCAGCGGCGGGGGCTTGAGCGCGAGCAGGCGCTGTCGCTGGGCATTCGTGCCCGCCACGTGCTGCGGCCGAAGGCCACGATGGCGCCGGCACCATGACGGCATCGATCAGCGTGCTGCTGCCGCTGCGCGGGGCAGCACCGTTCTTCGGCCAAGCATTGGCCAGTCTGCAGGCGCAGACTTTTGCCAGCTGGCGCGGCGTGCTGTGCCCGCTGGGCGAGGCGACCACGGCGCTGGCGGCGCGGGTGGCTGACGCGGATCCGCGCTTTTGCGTCGGGCCGACGGGTGCGAGCGAGGCCGCCGCGTTGGCGCTGGCCGCGGAGCGCATCGACAGCGAATTCCTGTGCGTGCTGGATCCCGACGATGCGCTGGCGCCGCAAGCGCTGGCGGCCCTGCATGCCGCGCTGGCCGCCCGGCCCGACGCCGGCATGGTCTATAGCCGGCATGTGCTGGTGGACGCCGGCGGGCGCGTGCTGGGTCCG
This sequence comes from Thermomonas sp., assembly GCA_024711415.1. Taxonomy (GTDB): domain Bacteria; phylum Pseudomonadota; class Gammaproteobacteria; order Xanthomonadales; family Xanthomonadaceae; genus Thermomonas. Next base: position 1,757 of record JANJSW010000261.1, read on the forward strand.
GGGCCACTGTGCGAGTTGCCGTATTCGCCGGAGGCGCTGCTGCTGGACTGGATGACCGGGCCGCTGCGGCTGCTGCGCACGGCCGCCTACCGGCGCGCCGGCGGCTATACCGATGCCCATCCCGACGCGATCGACTACGACCTGTGCCTGCGGTTGTCGGAAACCGGCGCGGTGGTGCACGTGCCGCAGCCGCGGTACCTGCGCCGCATCCCCGCCGCGGCGCCGGAGGTGGCGCGCTGGGCGGAAGGCATCGAGGCGCGCTATGCCGCCTTCGTCGCGGCGGTGCGGCGGCGCGGGCTGGATGCGCGTTACGACACCGCGCTGCAGGTGGACAGCTGGCACATCCTGCAGCCGCTGCCGGCTCAGTAGAGCGGCTTGGCGTCGTCGAGCAGGCGTTTGGCGCGCGCCTGCAGGGCCGCCCACGAATCGGCCAGCCGCGCCGGTTTCGGGGTGGTCCGCGCGATCAGCGCCAGCGCCTCTTCCAGTTGCTCCACGCGCAGCGCCAGCGCGGCGTAGTCCTCGGCCAGCACCAGTTCCACCCGTTTGTCCGTGCACACGCCGATGCAGGGACGCGGCGCGTCCACCTTGCCGCAGCCGATGCAGCGCCAGCCTTCGATGGTCTCGATCATGCCGCCATGCTGCGACCGTGCGTCGGCGGTGGCATTGACCGACATCAAAGCCGGCGGCTCAGGGCTTGCGCTTGGCGCGCGGGTGGGCGGCGTCGTAGACCTTGGCCAGGTGCTGGAAATCCAGATGGGTGTAGATCTGAGTGGTGGCGATGTCGGCGTGCCCCAGCAGCTCCTGCACGCCGCGCAGGTCGCCCGACGATTCCAGCACGTGGCTGGCGAAACTGTGCCGCAGCAGGTGCGGATGGATGCGCTTGAACATGCCCTGGCGCAGCGCCAGCTGCTTGATCCGCAGCTGGATGGCGCGCGCGCTGATCCGGGCGCCGCCGCGGCCGGGGAACACGAAGCCGGTGCCGGCGCCAGCCGAAGCCTCGCGCCAGTCCAGCAGCGCGCGGCGCGCGTGCGAACCCACCGGCACGATGCGCTGCTTGCTGCCCTTGCCCAGCACGGTGACCAGCCCGGCCTCGAAATCCAGGTCGCCCCAGCGCAGCATGCAGACCTCGGACAGGCGCAAGCCGGAGGAATAGAACAGCTCCAGCAGCGCGCGGTCGCGCAGGCCCAGCGGCGCGTCGGTGGGCAGCTGCACCAGCTGCACCGCCTCGTCCACGTCCAGCACCTGCGGCAGCTTGCGCGGCGGCTTCGGCGCGCGCACGCCCTCGGCCGGGCTGGCCGGCAGCCGGCCCTGTTTCAGCAGCCAGCGGTACAGGCTGCGGCAGGCGGACAGCCGCCGCTGCAGCGACTTCGGCGACAGCCCCCGGCGGTGCTCGGCGGCGACGAAGGCGCGCAGGTCGTTGCCGTCCAGCGCCAGCAGGTCGCGCCCGCACGCCCAGCCGGCCAGCGCGCCCAGGTCGCGGCGGTAGGCGTCCAGGGTGTGGGCCGATGCCTGCCGTTCGACCGCCAGGTGGGCAAGGTACTCGTCGATCACCATGGGTCGAGTGTAAGTGCGCCGGGACCGGCAGACCCACTCCCATGACCGGCACGGGCTGCGGTAGGCTTGGCGCTCACCGCATGCATCCGGGGAGAGGGCATGGACTGGTCGGAACTGCAGGTGATGGTGGTCGAGGATCACGGCTTCCAGCGCCGCATCGCACTGCGCCTGCTCGCGGAGCTGGGCGTCGAGCGCGCGCTGGAAGGCGCCGACGGGCTGGATGCGCTGGACGTGCTGCGCCGGCAGCCGGCGCCGCCGGACGTAGTGCTGGTGGACCTGGACATGCCCGGCATGGACGGCATCGAATGCATCGGCCAGATCGCGCAGGAGCGGCTGGCGCGCGCGGTGGTGGTGGTGAGCGCGCTCGACCCGGCGCTGCTGCATACCGTGCAGTCGATGGCCCGCGCCTACGGGCTGCGCGTGCTGGGCAGCGTGGAGAAGCCGCTGACCCGCGACAAGCTGGAGGAAGTGCTGGCGCGGTTCGGCGACAACGTCGGCGAACAGCGCGACGAAAGCGAGGCGGACTTCACCGTGCCCGCGCTGCTGGAGGCGCTGGACAACGGCGAGATCCTGCCGTGGTTCCAGCCGCAGGTGGAATTCGGCAACGGCAAGGTCGTGGGGGTGGAGGCGCTGGCGCGCTGGGAGCGCCCGGATGGCAGCGTGGTGCGGCCGGTGCTGTTCGTGCCGCTGCTGGAGCGCGAAGGCCGCGCCGACGCGCTGACCGAACGCATGCTGGACGAAGGCTGCCGCTGGCTGCAGCGCTGGTGCCGCGACGGCTTGCGGCTGAAGCTGTCGGTCAACGTCTCGCCGCTGGCGCTGGCCGACCCGGCGGCGGCCGACCGCTACCAGGCCATCGTCGAAAGCCATGCGGTGAGCCCGGAGGACGTGGTCCTCGAGATCACCGAGAGCTCGGTGATGACCGATGCCGCGCGCGGGCTGGGGGTGCTGGCGCGGCTGCGGCTGAAGGGCTTCGGCCTGTCGATCGACGACTTCGGCACCGGCTATTCCTCGCTGGCGCAGCTGGCGCAGGTGCCGTTCACCGAGCTCAAGGTCGACAAGGAATTCGTGTTTTCCGCGCATTCCCAGCCGCGCAAGCGGGCGGTGGTGGAGGCCAGCCTGGACCAGCCGCGCAAGCTCAACCTGACCCCGGTGGCGGAAGGCGTGGAATCGGTGGAGGACTGGCAGCTGCTGGCCGAGCTGGGCTGCAACATCGCCCAGGGTTGGTTGATCGGCCGGCCGGTGCCGGGCAGCGAACTGCCGGCGGCGATCGCGCGCTGGCGCCGCCCGGTGCTGTGACCATGGCCGCCGGCCGCCGCTCCGGCCCGAACACCCGCTGACGCCGTGCGCTTCGATCTGTCCCGCCTCGGCATCCGCCACCAGTTGCTGGGGCTGTTCAGCCTGTTCCTGTTCACCGGCGCGCTGGTGGTCACGGTGGACGAGATCGGCCAGCACTACGCGCAGCGTTCGATGGAGGCGATGCGCGACGACGTGCTGGTGGGCATGCGCCGGATCCGCCGGCTGTCCGACGCCTACGGCAGCGAAATGGTGGGC
>JANJSW010000263.1 GCA_024711415.1 Thermomonas sp.
TCTGGAAGTAGCGCAGGATCTGCCCGCGGGTGGCGCCGAGGGCGCGGCGGATGCCGATCTGCTTGGTCCGCTGCTGCACCCAGAAGCTGGCCAGGCCGACGATGCCCAGCGCGGTGACCAGCAGCAGCAGGCCGCACACGATCAGCAACAGGCCGATCATGTCGCGGTCGTCGGCGAAGAACTCGCGGCGGTTCTCGGAGAAGGTGATCGACGGTTGGATCAGGCGATTGGGGTCGACCTTCTCCAGGGTGGCGTCCACCTGCTTGAGGATCTCGTCGCGCCGCGCCGGATCGGCCACGCGCACCAGGTAGATGCCGCCGTTGGCGAAGTTCATGCGGAACGGGAAAATCAGCGAATAGTCGCGGTTGCCGCCCATCCGCGCCGGCCGCACCAGGGTCTCGACCACGCCCACCACGGTCAGCGGGACGTCGGCCATGTACACGGTCTTGCCGAGCGGGCTGCCCTCGGGGAACAGCTTGCGCGCGGCCGCGGCGCTGAGGATCAGCGGCGACTTCAGCGCCGATGCGTCGGTCGCGGTTTCGAGTTCGGTGGTGTTGCGGAACTCGTCGGCCTGGAAGTCGCGGCCGGCGATCAGCTTCAGGCCCATCGCCTTCAGCGTGCCTTCGCTGACCATGTACTGCGCCGCGTTGAGGGTCGGTACTTCCTGGTCGGGGCTGGTGCCGAGCGAGGTATTCCAGGAGCCGTTGCGGAACGGCGTCTGGTTGACGATCACCACGTCGGTCACGCCGGGGATCGCGCGCAGCGCGGCCAAGTCCTCGCGGGTGCGGGCGTTGGCGTCGACCTGGGTGCCGATGCCGGTGGCGCGGGCCATGATCAGGTGCGCATCGTCCATGCCGCTGGGCATGTTGAGGGTTTCCAGCCGCTGCGCGACCAGGAACAGCGCGTTGCAGAGGATCGCGCAGGTCAGCGCGATCTCCAGCACGATCAGCGCAGCCGCGGTCTTGTGGCGCGACAGGGTGGACAGGATGGGACGGATTTCCATCGGGATTCTCCGGGATGTCAGGTGCCGCGTGGTGTCGCGCGGGTCATTGCGATTTCAGCTGCAGCGCCGGCGGCACGCGCATCGCGCGCCAGGCGGGTAGCAGGCCGGCGAGCAGGCTGGCGCCGATGGCCAGCACGAAGGTCAGCGCGAGCATGCCGCCGTCCAGGTGCGCCAGCTGCGCGTACTCGGCCGGGCGCTGGCGTACCGCCCACAGACCCAGCAGGGCCAGCACCAGGCCGAAGGCGCCGCCTGCCACGCCGACCGTGCCGGCTTCGACCAGGCACTGCTTGAAGATCTCCATCCGCGACGCGCCCAGCGCGCGGCGCACGCCGATCTCGCCGCTGCGGCGCAGGAACTTGGCCAGCAGCAGGCCGACGGTATTGAGCAGGCAGACCAGCAGGAAGGCGAACGCCAGCCACATCTGCAGGCGCACGTCGCCGGGCACGACCTGGCGGTACTCCAGCCACTCCATCACGTTGCGCAGGCGGGTATTGGCCGGGCGCTCGAAACGGCCGGCGCTGCGCTGCTGCTCGGAATAGTTGTCGAGATAGCGCTTGTACGCGGCCGCGTCGCCGGCGCTCTCCAGCTCCACCCAGTACTGCATCCAGCTGCACGGCACGTTCTGCGCGGTCGGGTCGTTGACGATGGTGCGGCCGAAGCAGTTCATGCTGCCGTTGCGGCCCAGCTTGAGGTCCAACGCGGTGCTGATCGGCACGAACGCCTGCTCGTCGCTGTCGTAGCGGCCGGTGTTGAGGTCGTAGAAGTGCGGTGCCGGCTGCCATTCGTCGATCACGCCGACGATGCGCAGCGCGTGGCCATCGATGCGCAGCTCGCGGCCCACCGGGTCGCTGCCGCCGAACAGCTTCTCGCCCAGCTCCCGGGTCACCACCGTCACCCGCGCACGGCCGTCATCATCGCCGCCGGTCCATGACCGGCCGCGCAGGAACGGCACGTCGAACATCGCGAAGAAGTCGGCCGAGGTATAGCGCAGGCCAACCGTGAACGGCTTGAGCTTGTTGCCTTCCGGCTCCACCACGCCGCCGCCGCCGGTCATCATGGCCTGCCGCTTGGCCTTCTTCTGGCGCAGCAGTTCCTCGGCATCGAAGCGGGTGAGCTGGTCCTGCGGCTCGTCGCCCGGCTTGTAGCCGTCGCGCGTTTCCGGATCCAGCTGGACGTAGAACAGGCGGTCGCTCTTCTGCGGGATGGGATCGCCGGAGAGGACGTGGAAGACGGTCAGCGTGGTCATGCTGGCGCCGATGCCGAGCGCGATCGCCAGCACCATCAGCGCGGTGAGCACGCGGTTGCGGCGGAAGCTGCGCAGGGCGAGGTTGAGGTAGTAGCCGAACATGGCGGTGTCCTCAGGCGATGGCGACGCGGGCGTGCGGCGAATGGGCGATGGCGGCCTCCATGACCACGTCCGAGGCCATGCCGTCGACGATGTGGACGTTGCGCTGCGCGCGTGCGGCCAGCTCCGGGTCATGGGTGACCATCACGATGGTGGTGCCCTGCTGGTTGATGTCCTCCAGCAGCTCCATCACGCTGCGCGCCATCTGCGAATCCAGGTTGCCGGTGGGTTCGTCCGCCAGCAGCAGGCGCGGGCTGCCGGCCAGCGCGCGGGCGATCGCAGCGCGCTGCTGCTGGCCGCCGGAGAGCTCGGCCGGGTAGTGCTTCATGCGCGAGCCCAGGCCCACCATGCCCAACGCGTCCTCGATGCGCAGCTTGCGCTCGGATGCCGGCATGCCGCGGTAGCGCAGCGGCACGTCGCAGTTGTCGAACAGGTTGAGGTCGGGGATCAGGTTGAAGCCCTGGAAGATGAAGCCGATCTTCTCGTTGCGCAGGCGCGAACGGGCGTTGTCGTTCAGGCCCTTCACGTCGACGCCATCGAGCACGTAGTCGCCGCCGGTGAATTCCTCCAGCAGGCCGGCGATATTGAGGAAGGTGGTCTTGCCCGAGCCCGACGGCCCGGTGACCGCGACGAATTCGCCCTCGCGCACGTGCAGGTCGAGCGAGCGCAGCGCGTGCGTCTCC
>JANJSW010000307.1 GCA_024711415.1 Thermomonas sp.
ACTTCGCCTCCCCCGACGGCTCCTACATCGACCAGGACGTGCACCGCATCTGGGCGCCGATGAGCGTGACCGTGATCGCCAAGGCCAGCGGCAAGTTCCGCAGCCGCTCCGGCCTGTCCTCGCCGATGGGCATGGGCTTCGAAGACCTGGACGGCAATGCCGCCGACAAGACCGTGCTGCCGAACGGCGTGACCGTGTACGGCAAGAGCTACGACATGCGCGAGGACGCCATCGCCGCTGCCAAGCACGCGCAGGACAAGCTGAAGGCGGCCTCGGTCAAGCCGGGCAAGTACGACCTGGTGCTGGACCCGTCGCACACCTGGCTGACCATTCACGAATCGGTAGGCCATCCGCTGGAGTTGGACCGCGTGCTGGGCTACGAGGCCAACTATGCCGGCACCAGTTTCGCCACGCTGGAGAAGCGCGAGCAGCGCTTCCAGTACGGCAGCGAGCTGGTCAACATCTTCGCCGACAAGACCCAGCCCGGCAGCCTGGGCGCAGTGGGCTTCGACGACGAAGGGGTGAAGTGCAAGCGCTGGGACCTGATCCAGGCCGGCAAGCTGGTGGACTACCAGACCATCCGCGACCAGGCCCACATCCTCGGCAAGACCGAGTCCGACGGCTGCTGCTACGCCGACTCCTGGTCCAGCGTGCAGTTCCAGCGCATGGCCAACGTCTCGCTGGCGCCCGGCAAGCAGAAGCTCTCCGTGGATGAGCTGGTGAAGGACGTGGAGAACGGCATCTACATCGTCGGCGACGGTTCGTTCTCGATCGACCAGCAGCGCTACAACGCGCAGTTCGGCGGCCAGCTGTTCTACGAGATCAAGGACGGCAAGGTCACCCGCCCGCTGGAGGACGTGGCCTACCAGATCCGCACGCCGGAGTTCTGGAACGCCTGCGCGGCCGTGGCCGATGAACGCGACTACCGCCTGGGCGGTTCGTTCTTCGACGGCAAGGGCCAGCCGGGCCAGGTGTCGGCGGTGTCGCACGGCTCGTCCACCGCCCGCTTCAACGGCATCAACGTGATCAACACCGCGCGCAACCTGGGTTGAACCCTGCAGGGCCGGGCCCGCCCGGCTGCATCGGATCGTCGATCCCACCCCATCACCAAAGCCGCGGAGCCCGCTCCGCGCTGCAAGGAGAAGCACCTACATGAGCATCCTCACCGAAGCGCAGGCCAAGGCCATCCTGGACAAGGTCATCGCCCTCTCCAAGGCCGACGAATGCAGTGCCTCGCTGTCCGGCTCGGTCAGCGGCAACATCCGGTTCGCGCTCAACAACGTGTCCACCAGCGGCATCGTCGAAGACACCAGCCTCGCGGTGTCGGTGGCGTTCGGCAAGCGCGTGGGCGTAGCCAGCATCAACGAGTTCGACGACGCCGCGCTGGAGCGGGTGGTGCGTCGCGCCGAGGACCTGGCCCGACTGGCGCCGGAAAACCCGGAGTACATGCCGATCCTCGAGAAGCAGAGCTACCGCGCCAGTCCCACCTTCAGCGAATCCACCGCCGCCATCGACCCCGAGTTCCGCGCCCAGGTGGCCGCCGATTCCATCGCCCCGTGCAAGGCCGAGAAGCTGATCGCGGCGGGCTTCCTGGAGGACGGCCAGAGCTTCGTCGCCTTCGCCAACAGCAAGGGCAACTTCGGCTACCAGCGCGCCACCGGGTTCAACTACACCTGCACCGTGCGCACCGAGGACGGCCGCGGCTCCGGCTGGGTGGGCCGCAACCTCAAGGACGCCGCCGACTTCCGCGCTTCGCAGGACATCGAGATCGCCAAGCGCAAGGCGCTGGCTTCGGCCGACGCCAAGGCGCTGGAGCCGGGCAAGTACACGGTGATCCTGGAGCCGGCCGCGGCCGCCGGCCTGATCAGCTTCATGATGAATTTCTTCGATGCGCGCAGCGCCGACGAAGGCCGCAGCTTCCTGTCGAAGAAAGGCGGCGGCAACAAGCTTGGCGAGCTGGTCTACGACCCGCGGGTCAACCTGCATGCCGACCCCTGGCATCCGGACGCGCCGGTGCTGCCGTGGGATGGTGAAGGCCTGCCGCGCGAGCGCATGGACATCATCAAGGACGGCCGCATCGCCAACCTCAATTACTCGCGCTACTGGGCCGAAAAGCAGGGCGAGACCGCGAACGCGCGCCCGGGCAACCTGCTGATGGGCGGCGGCGACAAGTCCATCGCCGAACTAGTCAAGGGCACCCAGAAGGGCATCCTGGTCACCCGCACCTGGTACATCCGCATGGTCGATCCGCAGACCGTGCTGCTCACCGGCCTGACCCGCGACGGCACGTTCTACATCGAGAACGGGCAGATCAAGCACCCGGTGAAGAATTTCCGCTTCAACGAATCGCCGGTGATCATGCTCAACAACATCGACGAGCTGGGCAAGCCGGTGCGCGTGGCCGGCGACGAATCCAGCTTCGTGATGATGATCCCGCCGATGCGCCTACGCGATTTCACCTTCACCTCGCTGTCGGATGCGGTCTGAGCCGGGCCTTGCCATGACCCGCGCCGGGTTCCTGCGGCTGCTGCTGGGCGCAGCCGCGGGGGCCCTGGTGCCGCCGGTGTTCGCCCAGTCCGGCCGCTACGATTTCTGGTTCACCCGCCTGAAGTACGACTCCGGCGACTGGGACGTGGACGCGCGGATGCCGTCCAACCTGATCACCTCGCTGATCGACTACACCTCGCTGCGGGTGGATCCGAAGGAGCACGTGGTCGAACTGGCCGACCCGAAGATGCTGCAGGCGCCGTTCTGCTACCTCGCCGGGCACAAGCTGGTGGAGTTCAATCCGGCCGAGCGGCGCAATTTCGAGCGCTACCTGCGCAACGGCGGCTTCGTGTTCGTGGACGACTGCAACCACGACATCGACGGGCTGTTCGCCAAGTCGTTCGAGGCGCAGATGGCGGCGATCTTCGGCAAGAACTCGCTGAAGAAGCTGCCCAATGCGCACCCGCTGTATTCGAGTTTCTTCAAGTTCCCGGAAGGGCCGCCGGCCACCGGCTTCGAGCTCAACGGCTGGGGCGACGACCTGGTCCACGACTACCTGCAGGGCATCGAGCTCAATGGCCGCCTGGGCCTGCTCTACAGCAACAAGGATTACGGCTGCGAGTGGGACTACGACTGGCGCAACAAGCGCTTCCTGGCCGAAGACAACACCCGTTTCGGCGTCAATATCGTGATGTATGCCCTGCTGTCCTGAACCGGAAAACGCCATGACCCTTGCCGCAAGCGAAGCCAGCCTCCAGCAGCAGTTCCAGCGCCTCGACCGGCTGCGCGAAGCCATCGGCCAGGCCGTGGTGGGCCAGCAGGCGGTGGTCGAACAATTGCTGATCGGCCTGCTGGCCTCCGGCCACTGCCTGCTGGAAGGCGTGCCCGGCCTTGGCAAGACCCTGCTGGTGCGCTCGCTGGGACAGGCGCTGGCGCTGCAGTTCCGGCGCGTGCAGTTCACCCCGGACCTGATGCCCAGCGACATCCTCGGCACCGAGCTGCTGGAGGAAGACCACGGTACCGGCCGGCGCGCGTTCCGCTTCCAGCGGGGCCCCGTGTTCACCAACCTGCTGCTGGCGGATGAACTCAACCGCACCCCGCCGAAGACGCAGGCCGCGCTGCTGGAGGCGATGGCCGAACGCACCGTCAGCTATGCCGGCACGACCTACCCGCTGCCGGCGCCGTTCTTCGTGCTGGCCACCCAGAACCCGCTGGAACAGGCCGGCACCTACCCGCTACCGGAAGCGCAGCTGGACCGCTTCCTGCTGCACGTGAAGGTGGACTACCCGGACGCCGCCGAGGAGCGCGCGATCATCGCCCAGACCACCGGCAGCGCCACCGCGCAGGTGCCGATGGTGATGGACGGCAGCGAGGTGCTGGCGCTGCAGGCGCTGGTGCGCGAGGTGCACGTGGGCGACGACCTGCTGGACTGGATCACCCGGCTGGTGCGCGCCAGCCGCCCACGCGATGCGGGCGCACCGGACGATGTGCGCAAGTACGTGCGCTGGGGTGCAGGTCCGCGGGCGGGGCAGTCGCTGGTGCTGGCCTCGAAGGCACGCGCGCTGCTGCACGGCCGGCTGGCCGCCACCCGCGACGACGTGATCGCGCTGGCCGCGCCGGTGATGCGCCACCGCCTGCTGCTGTCGTTCGTGGCCGAGGCGGAGCAGAAGTCCGCCGACGACGTGGTCGCCCTGCTGCTGCGCGACGTGCCCTACGCCGCCTGATTCCCGCCGATGGTCGCGCCGCTGATTCCCCCCGACGTCCGCAGCCGGCTGCAGTTCCTGCGCCTGCAGGTGCGGCGTGCGCGCGGCGACCGCGGCATCGGTGCACATCGCAGCCCCAGCCGCGGCGCCGGACTGGAGTTCGCGCAGTACCGCGGCTACGAGCCGGGCGACGAGCCGCGCCAGATCGACTGGAAGCTCTACGCCCGCGCCGACCGCTTCTTCGTGCGCGAGGCCGAACGCGAAAGCCCGCTGACCGTGTGGCTGCTGCTGGACGCCAGCGCCTCGATGGCGCAGGCCGATCAGGCCAATCCCGAATGGCACCGACTGGATGCTGCGAAATCGCTGGCTGCCTGCATCGCCGAGCTGGCATTGGCGCAGGGCGACCGCTTCGGGCTGGTGGTGCTGGCCGAAGGCGGCCTGCAGCTGCTGCCGCCCGGCCACGGCCCGCGTGGCCGCGACCGTTTGTGGCTGGCGCTGCACGCGGTGCAGGCGCGTGGTGGGTTCCCGCAGGGCGATCGCCTCACCCCGCTGTGGGAACGGATCGGCGGCCATGACCTGGTCGTGCTGCTCAGCGACGGTTTCGACGAGGGCGCGGTGGCGCTGGCCGAAACGCTGGCCAAGGCCGGCCGGGAAGTGCTGTTCGTGCAACTGCTGACGGTGGAAGAGCGCGACTTCCCGTTCACCGATGGCCATCTGTTCCGCGATCCGGAAACCGGTGAACAGCTGCCCGGCGACGGCCGCCTGCTGCGCGAGGATTACCTGCGCCGCTTCGCCGAGGCCCAGCGCCAGCTGGATGCGCGCCTCGACGCCGCCGGCATCGTCCACGCCCGCCACGTGCTGGACGAGCCGCTGGACCGGCCGCTGCGGCAGCTGTTCGCACCGGGGCGGCCGTGAGCCTGTCCCTGCTCCTGCCCGCCGCGCTGGCGGCGCTGGCCAGCCTGCTGTTGCCGCTGCTGCTGCACCTGGCGCGCCGCGACAGCGTGCGCCCGCTGGACTTCGCCGCGCTGCGCTGGCTGCGCGCCCGCCCGCGTCCGCGCCGGCGGCTGCGCTTCGACGAATGGCCGCTGTTGCTGCTGCGCCTGCTGTTGCTCGCGCTGCTGGCGCTGTGGCTGGCGCGGCCGGTGCTGCACGGCGCACCGGACCTGCGACCGATGGTGGTGGTGATGCCGGGCGTGCCGGCTTCCGCCCTGCCCGCGCAGCAGCTGCCGGAAAACGCCCGTCGCCACTGGCTGGCGCAGGGGCTGCCCGCGCTCGATGCGCCATCGCCCGCCACGCCGCAGCCCATCTTCAGCCTGCTGCGTGAACTGGATGCCGACCTGCCGGCCGGCGTGCCGCTGGTGGTGCTGGCCACGGCCCGCTTCGACGGTGCGGATGGGCGCATTCCGCAGCTGTCACGCACATTGGATTGGCGGGTCATCGATTCGGTGCCGGCCGCATCGAAGCCGGCCCCCGGACATCCGCCGCCGGCGCTTCACCTGCATGCCGATGCCGAGCACGCCGCCACCCTGCGCCCGCTGCGCGCCGCGGCGCATGCGTGGCAGGGAAAGGTGTTCGAGCTTGGCGCCGATGCCACACCTCCGGATACCAACGCGGTCGCGGTCTGGCTGTCATCCACGTCGATGCCTGGCGCATTGCGGGATTGGGTGGCGCGTGGTGGCAGCGTGCTGCTCGCGCATGACGCGCCGCTGCCCGCAGACATCGCGCTGGCGCCGGTCTTCCACGATGCCGCGGGCGCTCCGCTGCTGGAAAGCGGCAGCCTCGGCCGCGGGTGCCTGCTGCGCTTCCGCCAGCCGCTGCGCCCGGCGGAGATGCCGTTGCTGCTGGAAGCCGAATTCCCGCAGCGCCTGCGCGAGGCGCTGGCACCGACGATGCCGCCGCCCGCCCGCGCCGATGCCCGCGCCTTCGCCCCCACCACCGGCGCCCGCGCGCAGCCAGCGCCGCCGCGCGACCTGCAGCCCTGGCTGGCCATGCTGATTGCGCTGCTGTTCGCCATCGAACGCTGGCTGGCCACCGCCCGCCGCCGCGGAGCCAGTGCATGAGTGCCGACGCGCTGCCGCATGCAGCCTGGCGCGCGGCGCGGCGTCGCGCGCTCGCCGTCCTCGCCGCGTTCGCGCTGCCGTGGCTGGCGGCGCTGGCCGCCATCGCGCTGCGTTTCGGCGGACGCACGCCGGCGCTGCTTGTGGTCGGCATCGGCCTGTTGCTGCTCGCCTTCGTCGCCATCCTGCAGTGGCGGCGTCTGGATCTGCGCTGGCTGCTGCGTGCGCTCAATGCGCGCAGCGACATGGAAGACAGCGCCGACCTGCTCGCGGCCCCACCCGCAGGCGGCGCGCTGCGGCAGCTGCAGCGGCAGCGCCTGCAGCAGCGACTGGCGGCACAGCCTGCCGAGTTGCGCCCCGCATGGCCGTGGCCGCGGCTGGCGGCATCGACGCTGGCGGCTGCACTGCTGCTGGCCGCTGCGTTGTTGTGGCCGCTGCGCCCGGCGGAAGTGTCCGACGGTGTGGCGCCGGCCACTCCGGGCGCGACCTCACCCCTGCGCCTGGCATCCAGCCAGCTGCAGCTCACGCCCCCGCGCTATACCGGCCTGCCCACGCGCCGGGTCAGCGCGCTGTCAGCCTCCGCGCCGCGGGGCACGCAACTGCGCTGGACGCTGGCATTCAACGGCACGCCGGATCGTGTCGTGCTGGTCTTCCTCGATGGTCGGCGCCTGCCGCTGCAACCGCGTGACGGCGGCTGGCAGGCCGGGCTGCGGCTGGATGCCTCGGTGCTCTACCGCATCGAACTCGATGGGCGCCTGCTGGATGCCGGCAAGCCGCATCGTCTCGATGCCCTGCCCGACCGCCCGCCGCAACTCAAGGTGCTGGCGCCGGCGCGCAGCCTGAGCATCGCGCCGCCCGGGCAGCCCGGCTGGGAGCTGGCCTTCGAGGTGGAGGACGACTACGGCGTCGCCACGCAGGCCACGCTGCAGCTCACGCTGACGCAGGGCAGCGGCGAGAACATCACCTTCCGCGAACTCAGCCTGCCGCTGCAGGGGCAAGGCGCGTCGCTGCGCCGCCGCTTCAGCCATCGCGTGGCGCTGGCCGCGTTGGGCCTGCAGGCAGGCGACGACCTGATCGCCCGACTGGTGGCGCAGGACAACCGCAGCCCGCAGCCGCAGGTCGTGCGCAGCCCCGCGTTGATCCTGCGCCTGCAGGCCGCCGCCAGCGAGGAGCCCAGCGGCATCGAAGGCGTGGTCAAGCGCGTCCTGCCCGCGTACTTCCGCAGCCAGCGGCAGATCATCCTCGACGCCGAAGCGCTGCTGAAGCAGAAGCCCAGGCTCGCCGCCGAGCGCTACCTGCAGAAATCCGATGCGCTCGGCGTGGACCAGCGCATCCTGCGCCTGCGCTACGGCCAGTTCCTCGGCGAGGAGGCCGAAGACGGCCCGGCGCTGCCTACCGCCGATGCCGGCGGGCACGAAGCAGACAGCGGCGACCACGCCGGCCACGACCACCCTGCGCCTGAGCCCGCCACCACCTTCGGCCAGGACGTCGACCTGCTGGAAGCCTACGGCCACACCCACGACCACGCCGAAGCCGCCACCCTGCTCGACCCGCAGACCCGCGCCACCCTGAAGCTGGCGCTGGACCAGATGTGGCAGTCGGAACTGCAGCTGCGCCAGGGCCATCCCGAGCGAGCGCTGCCGTTCGCCTACAAGGCGCTGG
>JANJSW010000005.1 GCA_024711415.1 Thermomonas sp.
AGGCGCCGTCGCTGAGCTCCTGCGCGGCGCGCTGCGCCATTTCGTCACGGGTCCAGGCCATTACTTCGCTCCTCGCACGGTGCGCTGTTCGATGCGTTTCTCGGGCGTGGCGTTGACCACGATGCGATCGACGTAGATGCCGGGCAGGTGCACATGGTCGGGATCGATCTCGCCGATCTCCACCAGCTCCTCGACCTCGACGACACAGACGTGCCCTGCCATCGCGCAGGCCGGGTTGAAGTTGCGCGCGGTCTTGCGGAACACCAGGTTGCCGGCCTTGTCGGCCTTCCACGCTTTCACCAGCGACACGTCGGCCTTGAGCGCGGTTTCCAGCACGTAGTGCTTGCCGTCGATCTCGCGGGTTTCCTTGCCAACGGCCACGATGGTGCCGTAGCCGGTCGCGGTGAAGAACGCGGGGATACCGGCACCGCCCGCACGCAGGCGCTCGGCCAGCGTGCCCTGCGGGTTGAACTCCAGCTCCAGTTCGCCGGCCAGGAACTGACGCTCGAACTCCTTGTTCTCGCCGACGTAGGAGGAAATCATCTTGCGGATCTGCCGCGTGCCCAGCAGCTGGCCAAGCCCGAACCCGTCCACGCCCGCGTTGTTGGAAATCGCGGTCAGGTTCTTCACCCCGGAATCGCGCAGCGCCGCGATCAAAGCCTCGGGGATGCCGCACAGACCGAAGCCGCCAACGGCGAGGGTCTGGCCATCCGCCACCAGCCCATCCAGGGCGGCGGCGGCACTGTCGTACAGCTTGCTCTTGGCGGACGCCACGGGCCGTTCTCCAATGCGGGTAGAGCAGCCATTCTAGCGATTCGTGCGAGAACACCCAGCGTACTTTCGGGCAATCGCCGGCTGCGCGGGCAGCCCCGGCGGGCGTCCGCTAAAATAGGCGGTCGGCCCGAAAGGCCCCTTTCTCGATCCTGCAAGGACATCCACACGATGAAGATCCTCGTCGGCTACAAGCGCGTGGTGGACTACAACGTCCGCATCCAGGTCAAGCCGGACGGTTCCGGCGTGGTCACCGACGGCGTCAAGCTGTCGCCCAACCCGTTCGACGACATCGCGCTGGAAGAAGCCCTGCGCCTGCGCGACAAGGGCATCGCCACCGAAGTCGTCGTCGTCACCATCGCCCCCGCCGATGCCCAGCCGCACCTGCGCAACGGCCTGGCGATGGGTGCCAACCGCGCCATTCACGTCGTCGCCGACGGGCCGGTGCAGCCGCTGACCGCGGCCCGTGCGCTGCTCAAGCTCATCGAGAAGGAACAGCCCGACCTGGTCATCCTCGGCAAGCAGGCGATCGACGATGACGCCAGCCAGACCGGGCAGATGCTGGCCACGCTGTGGGGCCGCCCGCAGGCGACCTTCGCGTCCAAGCTGGATGTTGCCGATGGCAAGGCCACGGTGGTGCGCGAAGTCGATGCCGGCCTGGAAACGCTGGAAGTCGACCTGCCGGCGGTGGTCACCACCGACCTGCGCCTCAACGAGCCGCGCTTCATCAAGCTGCCCGACATCATGAAGGCCAAGAGCAAGCCGCTGGAGACCATCGCCTTCGCCGACCTCGGCGTCGAGGCCAATGACTCGCTCAAGACCACCCACTACGCCGCGCCGGCCAAGCGCAGCCGCGGGGTGATGGTGAAGGATGCGGCCGAACTGGTCGCCGCGCTCAAGCAGAAGGGGCTCCTGTGATGTCCAACGTCCTGATCGTTGCCGAACACCTGGGCGGCAAGCTCAACGCCGCCACCGCCAAGACCGTGGCCGCCGCGCTGGCGCTCTCGCCCGCCGCCATCGACATCGTGGTGCTGGCCGCCGACCCGGCCGCCGTGGCCGCGCAGGCCGCGCAGATCGCCGGCGTGCGCAAGGTGCTGACGGTCGCCAACGCCGCCAACGCCGATGCCATCGCGCAGGTGCTGGCCCCGCAGGTGGCCACGCTGGCCCGGGGCTACAGCCACGTGTTTGGCCCGTCCACCACCTTCGGCAAGGACCTGATGCCCTGCGTCGCCGCGCTGCTGGGCGTGAACCAGGTTTCCGACCTGATGGCGGTGGAAGGCAGCCACACCTTCAAGCGCCCGATCTACGCCGGCAACGCCATCATCACCGTCGAAGCGCCGGCCGACCAGGTCGTGGTCGCCACCGTGCGCACCGCTTCCTGGCCGGAAGCCGCGCAGGGCGGCAGCGCCGCGGTCGAAGCCGCCAGCGTCGATGCCGCGCTGCCCGCGCACACCCGCTTCAAGGGCCTGGCCGCCGGCAAGTCCGACCGCCCCGACCTGCAGAGCGCCAAGCGCGTGGTCTCCGGCGGCCGCGGCGTCGGCAGCGAGGAGAACTTCAAGGTCATCTACGCGCTGGCCGACAAGCTGGGCGCGGCGGTGGGCGCCTCGCGCGCCGCGGTCGACGCCGGCTATGTGCCGAACGAGCTGCAGGTCGGCCAGACCGGCAAGATCATCGCCCCGGAGCTGTACGTCGCCGTCGGCATCAGCGGCGCCATCCAACACCTGACCGGCATCAAGGACGCCGGCACGATCGTCGCCATCAACAAGGACGGCGATGCGCCGATCTTCGAGATCGCGGACATCGGGCTGGTGGGGGATCTGTTCCAGATCCTGCCGGAGCTGGAAGCGGCGCT
>JANJSW010000028.1 GCA_024711415.1 Thermomonas sp.
CAATCGGAAACCCGCCAGGTGCAGGCTGCGCTCGACAGCGTGTTCCGCATCGACGCCGGCAGCGCCGAGGCCGTCTACGGGGACGCCGGCAACCTGCGCGGCGGCCTGCGCCTGCTGCGCGACTACCTGTCCAAGGGCAACAAGGACGAGGCGCTGGGCCGGCTGGCGCTGGCCGTGCTGCAGTTGGAGCGCCGCTTCGTGCGCAGCGGCGGCATCACTTCGAAGGTGCAGGCGGGGCTGCGCCAGCTGGCCGGTGAGGCGCAGGTGCAGGGCAGCACGCACCCGGACGTCATCGCCGAGCTGGCAAAGCTCTACGCCGACACCATCAGCAACCTGCGCCCGCGGGTGATGGTGCAGGGCAATCCGCACTACCTCGGCCAGGCGGGCGTGGTGTCCGAGATCCGCGCGCTGCTGCTGGCCGCGTTGCGCTCCGCCGTGCTGTGGCGGCAGATGGGCGGCAGCCTGTGGGACTTCGTGTTCCAGCGTCGCGCGATGGCCGCCGCGATCGACGCACGGATGGCCTGAAGACATCGCAGGCACCCCGCGCCGGCACCGGCGCGGGGCAGTCCGGCCTCAGAAGCGGTACGTCCCCCACAGCGAAGCCATGCCATCGGCACCGAGGTCGCCGCTGCGGCGACTCAGGTCGAAGCGGAACGTGGCCTTGTCCGCGAACGCCGCGCTCAGGCCCACCGCGAACAGCCGGCTGCGTTCGCCCAGCCCCATCCCCTGCAACGGTGCCCACTGCTCCACGCCGGTGAAGCTGGCTTCGAACAGCTGGCCGCGGGATGACAGCGTGCGCTGCCATTCGGCGCGGGCATCGGCGCGCAGGTCCACGCCGCCGACGCGCCAGGCACGTTCGCCGCGCAGGCCGGCGAAGCCCTGCCAGCGCTGGCTGTCCCAGGCGTTGGCACGCAGGCCGAAACCGCTGTCGCCGCTTTCGACGAAGCCATCGTTGGCCACCCGCACGAACTGCGCACCAGCGTACGGCGTCAGCATCAGCCCGTCCGCATCCAGGCGCCGGCCGATCTCGCCGAACGCCGCCTGATAGTCACCGGACAGCCGGGTTGCCGCGGTGTCGCGCAGCCCGCCCAGCAGCAGCTCGCGCTGCATCTGCCGGTGGAAGGTGCCCGAAGCCAGCTGCGCCTGCCCCTGCCAGCCATCGCGCCAGCCGGCCGCGTACAGCTGCACTTCGCGCTGGTGGCCGCGGCTGCGGTCGCCGCTGCCGTCCAGCCAGCCGGACTGCTCCAGCCGGTTCATCGCCATGCCCACCACCGCGTTGCGCCCCAGGCGCCAGTCGTTGCCGATCATGCTGCCGGTCGCGTCCATGCCCAGCTGACCGAAGCCGGCCCGGGCCAGCTCGCCGCTGGCGCTGAGGTCGCGCACCCAGCCGCCGGCCTGCGCCGGCGCCTGCCCCAGCGCATCGACGCGCTGGCCCAGCGCGCGGCGCCCGGCGTCGATGGCATCGAAGGTCATCGCCGCCGAGGCCGCATGCAGCTCGCCGGACAGACTGCGCAGCGAGGCATCCGCATTGACCACGCTGGCCGACTGTTGCAGTGCGCCGGCGGCATCGATGAACGCCGCACCGATCCCCGCCGGGCCGCGCCCGCCCAGCTGCAGGTCGATCGCCTGCATCGCCGATTCCACCCGCACCGCCGAGGCCAGGCTGGCCCCGGTCAGACCCATCCCCGCCACCGCCTTGGTCACGTCGATGCGGTTGATGTTGAGGAAGACGTTGTTGGGGTCGTAGGCCAGCGAAGCGTCGAGGAACACGTTGGAGGCCGCCTTCAGCGACACGAATGTGCCGCTGACGCCCCCGGTGGCGTTGATCAGCGTTTCCTTCGATGTGGTGGTGTAGCCGCCCTTCACTCCGAGGATCGACATGGTGCCGTTGAGGGTGGCACTGCCGCTCACCTTCAGCGCACTGCCCAGCCACACGCCCAGGTTGCCGCTGGCGGACTGGCTGAAGTTGCCGGCGATGCTGGCCGGGGTGCTGGCACCGCTCAGGAACGCGCCGCCGTTGCTGACGTTGCCGCCGAACCCGCCGCTGCCCCAGACCGTGGCGCCGCTGGCGATGGACAGGTTCGACCGCAGCCCCTTGCGCACGTCCAGCCCACCCGCGTTGACCTGGGTTGCGCCGATAAAGCGCCCCGCCTCGGTCAGGGTCAGGGTGCCGCTGCCGCCCTTGACCAGCCCGCCACTGCCGACGATCTCGTTGCGCCATACCGAATTGCCGGAGAACGCCACGCTGAAATCGCCCCAGGCGAAATTGCTCGGTCCCATCGCCGCCCTGGTCACGTCCAGCAGGCCCCAGCCGAACACGGTATCGACGCCGGGTGCGCCCAGGTCCTTGGCGCCGCCGAGGATGGCCTGCCGCACCTGGTCGTTGCTGAAATACGGGAACGCCGCCCACACCACCGCCGCCGCACCCGACACCTGCGGCGCCGCGTAGGAGGTGCCGCCGCCCTGGTACAGGCCGCTGGTGGCCTGCGAGGTCGCATCCGGATCGATGAACACCACGTTGCCCGGCGCCACCAGGCAGTAGTTCATCGCCGGCCCGCACTCCTGCGAATAATCGGTCAGCTGGGTCGGATTGACCGGATCCAGCGCGCCGACCGTGAGCCAGCCTTTCTCCAGGACGGGGTCGTTGGCCAGCGTCGGCAGCATCGCGTTGTCCGAGGGCTGCGGCCGGAACCGCGCATCACGGCCGCTGTTGCCGTTGGCGAACACGATGATGCCGCCGCGATTGACGGTGAAGTCCTTGTAGGCGGTGGCGAGTTCCTGCGACAGCGCCGGATCGCTCCAGTACAGCCCGCCCCAGGAGTTATTGATGATCTTCGCGCCGGCATCGGCCAGTTGCTTGTGCAGATAGACGAAATCCTCGCCCAGGCCTTCGCCCGCATGGATTTCATTGCCCTCGCCAGAACCATCGTCGCTGGGCGGCGCGTCGCTGATGATGCGCGAGGACACGATGTTGGCGTTCTGGGCGACACCGCCGCCCCAGGTATCGGTCTGCCCGCTGTTGCTGCCGTCGCTGTTGAGGTAATTGCCGACGGCCGGCCGGCCCGCAGCCAGCGAAGCCACCACGGTGCCATGGCCGACCTTGTCGTCGACGCTGAGGTCGTTGCCGCAGGCAGCCGTCGTGCAGATGTTGATGAAATTCTGGGTCACCCGCCCGGCCAGGGTGGGGTGATTGCGATTCACCCCGGAGTCGAGCAGGCCGATGGTGATGCCCTGCCCCTTCAGTCCGGCGCCCAGCGCCCCGGCCGCGTTGGTCAGCAGCAAGTGGCGGTTGAGGCTGTTGTTGGCAAGGGAAATCGGCCCGGCCAGGGTCGGGACCGAGGGCGGGTTGACCACCAGCGACGCGTCGTTGGCGACGGTCGGGGTGAAGCCCGGACCGGAAGGCGTGACCGGCGGCGGCGTGGGCCGCACGCTGCTGCCGCCTCCACCCCCGCCGCAGGCCGACAAGGCCAGCGCGATGGCGGCCGGCAACAAGGTCCCGGCCAGCCGCAGTTGCCGCTGCAATGCAAGATTCCTGTCCATCTTCTTCCCCGATGCGATGTCCCGCCGCGCCGAACGGCGCGACCTTCTGGATGACGGACGTTGTAAGCCCATGCGCCGGTTCCCGCAACGTCCGCGCACCCCGGCGGCAGCTGAATGCGGCACCGCAACATCGAGGCCGTTTCGAGCGATAATCGGGGCATGCCGGATCGTCCGGCCCCACGCAACCGGAGCTTTCCATGAGCGACGTCGTCATCGTCGGTGCCAAGCGCACCGCCATCGGTTCCTTCCTCGGCCAGTTCACCGGCACGCCCACGCCGACGCTGGGCAGCGCCGCCATCGCCGGCGCGCTGGCGCAGGCCGGCGTGGCCGCCGATCAGGTGGACGAGGTGATCATGGGCTGCGTGCTGCCGGCCGGCCTCGGTCAGGCCCCGGCGCGTCAGGCCATGCGCGCGGCCGGCATCCCCGACGCCGCAGGCGCGACCACCGTCAACAAGGTCTGCGGTTCGGGCATGAAGGCGGTGATGCTGGCCCACGACATCATCAAGGCCGGCTCGGCCAAGGCGGTCGTCGCTGGCGGCATGGAATCGATGACCAACGCCCCGCACCTGCTCAACGGCTCGCGCACCGGCGTGCGCTACGGCAGCGCCGAGTTCCTCGACCACATGGCTTTCGACGGCCTCACCAACCCCTACGACGGCAAGGCGATGGGGATCTTCGGCGATGCCGCCTGCGCCAAGTACGGCTATGACCGCGCCACCGTCGATGCGTTCTCCGCCGAGAGCGCCCGCCGCGCACAGGCCGCGCAGGCTGCCGGCGCGTTTGCCGCCGAGATCGTCCCGGTCACGGTCAAGACCCGCAAGGTCGAGGTGGTGATCGACAAGGACGAGGAGCCCGGCAAGATCGACCTCAACAAGATCCCCGAGCTGCGTCCGGCGTTCGGCAAGGAAGGCGTACTGACCGCCGCCTCGTCCTCCAAGATTTCCGACGGCGCCGCCGCGCTGCTGGTGATGTCGGCCGAGGCCGCGGCCGCCGCCGGCGCCAAGCCGCTGGCCCGGATCGTCGCCCACGCCACCCATTCGCAGGCCCCGGAATGGTTCACCACCGCCCCAGTGGCGGCGCTGCAATCGGTGCTGGCCAAGGCCGGCTGGAGCGTGGCGGACGTGGACCTGTTCGAGGTCAACGAGGCGTTCGCCTGCGTGGCGATGGCGCCGATGACCGACCTCGGCATCGCCCACGACAAGCTCAACGTCAACGGCGGCGCGCTGGCGCTGGGCCACCCGATCGGCTGCAGCGGCGCGCGCTTGCTGGTGACCCTGGTGCATGCCCTGCAGGCCCGCGGCGGCAAGCGCGGGGTGGCCTCGCTGTGCATCGGCGGCGGCGAAGCGACTGCCGTGGCGATCGAACTGGCGTGAGCCGGCCGAACGGCCGAATGAAAAAAATACGGCCAACCGCTTGACACGCGGCCACGGCTTGTCATCATGGTGGAGCACGCATTGCCTGCGTTGCTCCAGATTTTATTCACGACGAGGAAACCGCATCATGTCGATCAACAAGATCCTGCTGGCGATGGCGCTGGGCCTGGCCCTGACCGCGTGCAGCAAGTCCGAGCCGGCTGCCGACGCCGCCGCCAGCGCCGAAACCCCGGCCGCTGACGCCCAGGCCGCCGCCGACGCCGCCGCTCAGGCTGCCGACGCTTCGGCCGAAGCCGCTGCCCCGGCCGACGCTGCCGCCGCTCCGGCGGAAGCTGCTCCGGCTGACGCCGCTGCCGCCCCGGCCGAGGCCCAGGCTGCCGCCGACGCCGCCGAGCAGGCTGCGACCACGGCTGAAGAAGCCAAGAAGTAATCGGGTCGGCGGAGAACATCTCGCCCATTCGTTACCCAAAAATCGGGAAAGCCGTCGGCATACCGGCGGCTTTTTCGTGTCCCGGAGCCCCGGGGCTGTTTCGAGTCAGTGAACGACCCGCCGGCGCCTGCCGGATCGCTAAGCGCACTGGCGTTGTCTGATCCCAAAAACCGCTTATTTCAGTCAACCCTCCCAGGAGATTTTCATGAACACCAAGCTTTTCGCGCTCCTCGCCGCTGGCGTCCTCGCTCTGTCGGCCTGCAAGAAGGAAGAGGCTCCGGCCGCCGACGCCGCTGCTCCGGCTGACGAAGCCGCTGCCCCGGCCGACGCCGCTGCCGCCGAAGCCCCGGCTGCCGACGCCGCTGCTCCGGTCGACGCCGCCGCTGCCCCGGCCGACGAAGCCGCTGCTCCGGCCGACGCCGCTGCT
>JANJSW010000035.1 GCA_024711415.1 Thermomonas sp.
GGCTCCAGCGCGCGGATGCGCTCCAGCAGCGGCGGGTGGGTGGCGAACAGGCTGGAGAAGCCCACCCCGTCGCCGAACAGCATGTGGCTGACCTCTTCGGCGTCGCCGCGGTGGCTGAGCCGCGAGCCCTCGCCCACCCCGGCGATCTTCTTCAGCGCCCCGGCCAGGCCCGCGGTCTGGCGGGTGAACTGGACCGCACTGGCATCGGCCAGCCGCTCGCGCGAGCGGCGGACGCCGGCCTGGATCAGCCCGCCCAAGAACACGCCCACGTAGCCGAAGACCATCGCCACCAGCGCGGCCACCAGCAGGGCGCCGGCATTCTTGTTGCGGCTGCTACCGAAGCGGCCGTATTCCAGCACCTTGCGGCCGATCAGGCCGATCATCAGGATCCCGAACAGCACCCCGATCAGGCGCACGTTGAGCCGCATGTCGCCATTGAGGATATGGCTGAACTCATGCGCGATCACGCCCTGCAGCTCGTCGCGGTTGAGCCGCTCCAGGGTGCCGCGAGTCACCGCCACCACCGCATCGGACGGGCTGAAGCCGGCGGCGAAGGCGTTGATGCCGGCCTCCTCCTCCAACACGTAGAGCTTAGGCACCGGCACGCCGGAGGCAATCGCGATTTCCTCCACCACGTTGCGCAGCCGCCGCAGCGACAGGTCGGTGGTGTCCGCCGGCACCAGCGTGCCGCCCATCTGCTGCGCCACCGACTCGCCGCCACCGCCCAGGCTGGCGATGCGGTAGAGCGAGCCGAACAGGATCGTCAGCAGGGTGATCCCGCTGGTAAACGCCAGCATCCGCCACGACGGCGCCACCAGCCACGCCGCGAAATCGACGGCGGCGACAATGCCGATGACCGCCAGCACGAACAGGAAAACCAGCCGTGCGGAGGCGCGGCGCGCGGCGGCCTGGTGTTCGAAGAAATTCATCGCTGGAAGGCGCCCCTCATCCGGCCCGGAGCCGCGCACTCCCCGCGCGGCGGGGAGTGCTGGCGGATGCGATCAGAACTGTACCTTCGGCGCTTCGCGCACCTGCGCCTGCTTGTCTGCGGGGATCTCCAGCAGGGTGGCCGGCTGGAAGCCGAACATGCCGGCGAACACGCTGTTCGGGAACACTTCGCGCTTGTTGTTGTAGGCCATCACCATGTCGTTGAACGCCTGCCGCGCGAACGCGACCTTGTTCTCGGTGCTGGTCAGCTCCTCGGTGAGCTGCATCATGTTCTGGTTGGCCTTGAGGTCCGGATAGGCCTCGGCCACCGCCAGCAGGCGGCCCAGCCCGGCATTGAGCTGGCCCTGTGCGGCGGCGAGCTGGGCCATCGCCTCTGGATCGCCGGGGCTGGCCTTGGCTGCCGCCAAGCCGGATTGCGCGGCCGAGCGCGCGGCGATCACCGCTTCCAGCGTCTCGCGCTCGTGCGCCATGTACTTCTTCGCCACCTCGACCAGATTCGGGATCAGGTCGAAGCGCCGCTGCAGCTGCACGTCGATCTGCGCGAAGGCGTTCTTGAACGCGTTGCGCGCGGTCACCAGGCCGTTGTAGATGCCGACCGCCCAAAGCAGGATTGCAACCACGACTGCGGCGACAATCGCCAGGAAAATCAAAAAGCTACCCATTGAAGCTCCCCTCATTCATGCATTCGTGGAAACAGGCGCTAGAATCGACCCGTCGTCGCAGCATACGCAGGGGGCCCAGCCGATGAAAGAGCGCACCCGGGGATACATCTGGAAGACCGGCCTGGTCGCGGCACTGCTGCCGCTGGCAGCGGGTTCCGCCACTCAGGACAGCGTGCCGTCCAACGGCACTATCGCGCGCACCGCCAGCATGGCGGCGAACCTGCCGCCGGCACTGCCGCTGCCTGCCGTCGCCAGCAATCTGGATATCGCGCGCTTCGAAGCGATTGCCGAAGCGCTGGTCGCCAATGGCCGCATTCCCGGCCTGGCGATGGCGATCGTCAAGGACGGCCGCATTCTCAGCGCGCGCGGCTACGGCATCACAGATACCCGCGCACCGCAGCCGGTGGATGCCCACACGGTGTTCCGGCTGGCATCGCTGTCGAAGTCGTTCGCCGGCACCATTACCGGGATCCTGGTCAACGACGGCATGCTGCGCTGGGACAGCCGGCTCACCGACTACGTGCCGTCGTTCCGCATGTCGATGCCGGACGCCGCCCAGCAGATCACCGTGGCGGACATCCTCAGCCACCGCATGGGCCTGACCCACAATGCCTTCGACCGCGACCTGGAAGGCAATGCGAACTACCACGACCTGACCCTGCGGATGGCCAACGCGCCGATGACCTGCGCGCCGGGCGACTGCTACGCCTACCAGAACGTGGCATTCAGCCTGATCGGCGACATCGTGTTCGCCACCACCGGCCAGTTCTACAGCGAGGCGGTGGCGCGCCGCATCTTCAAGCCGCTGGGCATGCACGATTCCAGCTATGGCCTGGAAGGCATCGAGGCCAGCGCGCGCTGGGCGCGCCCGCACGTGCGCGGCCGCGGCGGCTGGGTGTCGCTGACGCCCAAGCCCACTTACTACCGGGTGGCTCCGGCAGCCGGCGTCAACGCCAGCATCAGCGACATGGCGCAGTGGCTGCTGGCGCATACCGGCCACCGTCCCGAGGTACTGCCGGCGCCGCTGCTGGCGACCCTGCACGCACCGCTGGTGGCAACGCCCGGCGAGATCCGCGGCGCCTCCTGGCGGCGCAGCCGGCTGACCACCGCCGGCTACGCGCTGGGCTGGCGCGCCTACAACTATTCCGGCCACCAGGTGGTCTTCCACGGCGGCGCCGTGCAGGGCTATCGCGGCGCGATGGCGCTGCTGCCGGAACAAGATCTTGGCGTGGTGATCCTGTGGAACAGTGAAAGCGCCCTGCCCGGCGGCCTGCTGCCGACCATCCTCGACAACGCGCTGGGCATGAGCGGCGGCCAGTGGCTGGACGAGGAGACCATCGACGGCTCCGAAGGCGTCCTGTACGCCGAACGCAACGCCACGCCGTCCGGTGCCAGCGCGTCCGCGTCGAAGGCTTCACCGCCCTGATCCGCGCCTAGCCCGGCGCAAAAAAGAAACCCCTCCCGCCTGGGCAACGGGAAGGGGTCTTCAGGATCTTGCTGACGCCGACGCGGGCAGCGCCCGCGCCGGTCGCGACTTTCTTACAGCGTCGGCACCGGAGCAGCCGGCATCTGCGGAGCAGCGGCAGGCTTGGCCTTCTTGGCAGCAGGCTTCTTCGCAGCCGGCTTCTTGGCAACGGCCTTCTTCGCCGCCGGCTTCTTGGCGACAGCCTTCTTCGCAGCCGGCTTCTTGGCGACGGACTTCTTGGCAACGGCCTTCTTCGCTGCCGGCTTCTTGGCAACGGCCTTCTTCGCAGCCGGCTTCTTGGCGACGGCCTTCTTGGCGGCCTTCTTGGCGACCGGCTTCTTGGCGACAGCCTTCTTCGCGACCTTCTTGGCCGCCGGCTTCTTGGCAACGGCCTTCTTCACCGCCTTCTTGGCGGCCGGCTTCTTGGCGACAGCCTTCTTGGCAACCTTCTTCGCCGCCGGTTTCTTGGCAACGGCTTTCTTCGCAGCTTTCTTAACAGCCATGGGATGGCTCCTCGTCATTGGGTAAATCGGTAAAGCCCAGTTACGAAAGACACCGCAGGTATCGGACCTGCGATCGACCGCCGGCGCGCCAGGCGCACCGGACCGGATGCTGCTTCGATGCCGACGCCACGCGCCACATCGAAAAACGACGTCTCCTTGCCACTAAAAAACCTGCGGCGCGACACGCGGCAGGCTTCGAAATGGACACCACCGGATCCGGCAAGCCGGCATTCGCGTAAGGGACGGGACCCCTGCATCCACACGCCGCGACAGCGGGTGGAGTCTGTAGTCGTGCCGTCGGCTCTTGCGATCTGCTTGCTCACTTGCTTCCGCAGGAAATGTCTGCTGGGCGAAACCTAATCACGCTTTTTTCTAGTGTCAACAATCTTTCGCGAAGTTTTTCTCCGCTGCGTTCGCGAAGGGTGCGCACCACGCGCCGCGCACAGCGCGCGAACGCAGCGCGTGCGCCCGCAAGACGCCTGGACACGCATCGCACGAATGCCACGCAAGCAAGCATTGGCGCGGCCTGCAGCGATCCGGGCGCACACGCGCAAAGCGCGGCGATCGCCATCGCCACGATTGCCATCGACATGCACGCAACGCGTGAAGGCATCGCCCTCGCCGTTGCAGCGGGACGTCGGATTTCGCGCCGCACAAGTGCGTTTGCGCGAAAACTGCGCGAACTTTCCGTGGCCTTGCACCTCGATGCGCGGCGGTTGCGGCATGCGAACACGCTGCGTGCATCGCGACGAAGGCGCGCGGGAAGACGCATCCCGCGCCGGCAACCGGCAAGAAAAAACCCGCGACGTTTCCGTCGCGGGTTCGGGCGTGCACATGGAAGCGCGATCAGTGGTCTTCGCTTTCCAGCAGCTCGGCGTATTCGTCCGGACCCAGCAGTTCGTTGAGCTGCTCGGCGTCGGCCAGCTCGACCACGAACAGCCAACCGTCGCCGTAGGCATCCTCGTTGATGGTTTCCGGCTTGTCGGCCAGGGCCTCGTTGACCTCGAGGACCTTGCCGCCGACCGGCGCGTAGACGTCGGATGCCGCCTTCACCGACTCCACCACAGCGCAGGCGTTGCCGGCCACGACGGTGTCGCCGACGTTCGGCAGCTCCACGTAGACCAGGTCGCCGAGCAGGCCCTGGGCGTGGTCGGAAATGCCGACGACGGCCCGGCCATTGCCTTCGACGCGGACCCATTCGTGGGATTTGAGGAACTTGAGATCGCCGGGGATGTCGCTCATCGGGTGGCTCCTGTTGCGCA
>JANJSW010000060.1 GCA_024711415.1 Thermomonas sp.
AACGCCCCGACCCGGCTGATGAAATCGCTGGGCCACGGCAAGGGCTACCAGTACGACCACGACGTGGAAGGCGGCATCGCCCTCGACCAGACCGCCTTCCCCGACGGCATGGGCGAACGCACCTACTACCGGCCGGTGGGACGCGGGTTGGAGATCAAGCTCAAGGAGAAGCTCGACGCCCTGCGCGCGGCGCGCGCCCGCGCGCGCGGCGAATCCGGCGGCTAGGCATACTGCGCCGCCGGGAGCGGGCATGCGAGGAGCGAAGATGGCGACGATCTGGTGGCAGCAGCTGGCGCTGGTGATGTGCGGCGGCGCGCTGGGTGCGGGCGGACGGTTCTGGCTGGGCGGTGCGCTGCTGCGTCGGCTCGGCGAAGGCTTTCCGTGGGGCACGCTGGCCGCCAACCTGATCGGCTCGTTCGCCATCGGTTTCCTGGCCGTCTGGCTGGAGGGGCGCGGCCCGCAGGCGCTGTACTGGCGTGCCTTCCTGATCGTTGGCCTGCTCGGCGGGCTGACCACCTAGTCCGCGCTGATGCTGGAATGCCTGCTGCTGGCGCGCTCGCCCCGCGCGGGGCTGGTGCTGGTGTATCTGGGCACCACGCTGGTCGCGGGCCTGCTGCTGGTGTGGCTGGGCACGCGCGCCGCCGCCGCGATCCGGGTGCCGTTCCCGGTGGCGTGACCGTCGCAGCCGGGGCCGGGCCGGAGCGCGCCGCCGGTCGCTTCGCGTTGGCACGCGGAGGCGCGCGTCGCATAATGCCGGCAGCCATTTGCGTGGGCCCCTTGCATGGCTGGCTCGGATTCCCCGGTGCCGCGTTCCGGTTGCGACCTGCCCCGGGTGCTGGTGGTGGACGACGACCCGCAGCTGGGGGAACTGCTGTGCCGCTACCTCGGTGGCCGCGGTCTGCAGGTGAGCCTGGCCGGCAGTGGCGCACGGTTCCGTGCCGCGATGCGGCAGCTGGCCTTCGATGTGGTGCTGCTGGAGCTGGGCCTGCCGGGCGAAGACGGGTTTGCGCTGATGCGCGAACTGCGCAGCCGCTGGGACGGCCCGGTGATCATCGTCAGCGGCCGCGACGAGACGGTGGACCGCATCCTGGGCCTGGAACTGGGCGCCGACGACTACGTCTGCAAGCCCTTCGACCCGCGCGAGCTGCTGGCGCGGATCCATTCGGTGCTGCGGCGTGCCTCGCTGTATGCGCCGGTGGGCGCGGGCCGGCATTGCCATTTCGACGGGCTGGACCTGGACGTGCCGGGGCGCCGCCTGCTGGGGCGGGATGGCAGCGAGATTGTGCTGACCACCGGCGAGTTCGACCTGCTGCTGGCCATGCTGGCGCAGCCGCTCCGGGTGGTCAGCCGCAATCGCCTGATGAATGCCGTGCACGGGCGCGACTGCGGGCCATTCGACCGTTCCATCGATGTCCAGGTGGGGCGACTGCGGCGCAAGATCGAGCGTGACCCGGCCGCGCCGCAGCTCATCAAATCGGTGCGCAGCGTCGGCTACCTGTTCGCCGCGGCGGTGCGTGGCCCGGTGCCGTAGCGGCAGGCGCCGGCTGCGCGCCGGGGGCAGGGCCTTGCAGCCGGGTGGGGCACGGCACGCGGTTGGAGCCGATGCTGCCGGCCGCCGCCAGTGGGCGCGGACTCAGCGTTCCAGCAGTCGGCGCAGGCCTTCGGCATCGTTGATCCGGATCTCGCGGCCATTTACCCGGATCAGGCCACTGGCCGACAGCCGGCCCAGGGCGCGCGTCACCGTCTCCAGCTGCAGCGACAGGAAATTGCCCAGCTCGGCGCGGGTCATCCGCAGCAGCATCTGGCGGGGAGAGAACCCGCGGGCCTGCAGGCGCGCCGCCAGATCCAGCAGGAACAGCGCGACCCGCTGCTCCGCGCCCAGCGTCCCCAGCGCCAGCATCCACTGCCAGTCGCGGCGAAGGTCGGCGGCCAGGGTCAATGTGACCTGATGCAGCACGCCGGCCAGCTGGCCCTGCAGCATCCACACCGGCAATTCCCAGGCGTCCGACACATCCAGCGCGATGGCATCGCAGGCATGCACGGGCAGATCCAGCGAATCCGCGCCCAGCAGGTCGCCGCGCAGGTGGAAGCCGGTGATTTTCTCGCGTCCGTCCTCGCTGAGGACGCAGGTCTTGAAGCAGCCGGCGTGGACCAGGAACAGCGCGCGGCAGGGCTGCCCGGCGCGGAACAGGTACTGCTTGCGGCGCAGGCCATGCCGCTGCAGCGGGAACTGCCGCAGCAGCGCTTCCAGCCCGGCGGATGCTGCGGAAACGGACGCGCAGTGCCGCGCCGGCGGGCCGGACGGCGGGGCAGCGCGGGTCAGTGGCATCGATGCGGGCATCGCCGGTGTTCCGGAGAACGCCGGCAGACCCTAGCGGCGATGGGTAACGCCGTGACGACCCTGCGGTAACGGATTGTGTCGGACTGCAACAGCCGCACCTCGGCCTGCGGCTTCCGCGTCCTCAATGCCGGGTGCGGGTCAGCAGGCCGAGCGCATAGGCGGTGGCGGCAGCCACCCCGAGCACGCGCCACGGGTTGGCATGCACATATCGCTGCGTGCGCGTGCCCAGCCCGGCGAAACGTGCTTCGGCGTCATGCTCGATGTCGCGTACGCCATCCAGCGCGCGCCGGGCCTTGGCCCTGAGCGCCTCGCTCTGGTCGCCGGTGGCGTCGCCGAGATGGGTGATGAGCTCCTCGATGTCGTGGGCGACGCTGCCAAGGTCGCGGCGCAGGTCATCGCGCAACTGTCGGGCGCTGTTGCTGTGGGTGGTGTGCATGGCGGCTTCCTCGAGGCAATGCGGGGGCGGCGCAGGCTGGCCGCATCCCGCGGGCGCGCCGCGCAGATGGGGGTGCGGCCGCTGCGCGGATGCGGCCGGGCCGGTGCGGGCTCAGGTCACGGCAAGGTGGCGGCTATCGGCATCGGCCTTCTTGGGCAGGATCAGGGTGAGCACGCCGCCGTCGTAGCTGGCGGAGGCGGCGGTGGGATCGAGCTGCGCGGGCAGGGTGAAGCTGCGGCAAGCTTGTCCGGAGCAGCGTTCGCTGTAGATCTCGCGACCGCTTTCCTGCGTGCGCTCGCGGCTCAGGTCGGCTTGCAGGGTGACCTGGTTGCCGTCGATGGAGATGTCGATGTCTTCCTTCTTCACCCCCGGCATGTCGACCTTGACGAGGTAGCGGTTGTCGTCTTCGTTGATGTCCAGGCGCAGTTCCAGTGCGTTCTCGACATCGCGCTGGTAGCCGGTGCGGCGGGCCATGCCGCGCAGCATGTCGTCGATGTCGATGAACGGATCGAAGCGGGCAAGCGAAGTGAACGGGGTCCAGCGGGTGGGCGTGGCCATGGCGGATTCCTCCTGGGATCGGGACGCGCAGCGACTGGTCTGCCGCTGCC
>JANJSW010000081.1 GCA_024711415.1 Thermomonas sp.
GATGCGATGCATCGCCGACTGCGCGCTGCGCCGCCCGCGCGAATCCTCGCGCATGGTGTACAGGCGGTCCTTGGTGACATCGAGGTAGAGCGAGCCCAGGTCCACGCTGCAGAAATTCATCAGCGCCTGCACCACCGCGGCGAAATCGTAGTTCGCGTATGCCGCGGCGATCTCTTCCTGCACCTGCCAGGCGCGATGCACGATCCAGCGGTCCAGCGCCACCATGTCTTGCAGTGCCAGCAGGTCGCGCTCCGGGTCGAAGCCGTGCAGGTTGCCCAGCAGGAAACGCGCGGTGTTGCGGATGCGGCGGTAGGCGTCGGCGTTGCGCTTCAGGATTTCCTGCGACAGGGACATCTCGTTGCTGTAGTCGGCGCTGGCAATCCACAGGCGCAGGATGTCCGCGCCCAGCGTCTTCATGATTTCCTGCGGCTCGATGCCGTTGCCCAGCGACTTCGACATCTTGCGGCCGTGCTCGTCCACGGTGAAACCGTGGGTCAGGCACTGCCGGTAGGGCGCGGCGTTGTCGATGGCCACGCCGGTGAGCAGCGAACTCTGGAACCAGCCGCGGTGCTGGTCGGAGCCTTCCAGGTACAGGTCGGCCGGCTTGCCCAGGCCACGCTCCAGCAGCACGGCTTCGTGGGTGATACCGGAATCGAACCAGACGTCGAGAATGTCGGTGATCCGGTCGTAGTCCTTGGCCTCGTCGCCCAGCAGTTCGGCGGCGTCGAGCGAATACCAGACGTCGATGCCGGCCTGCTCCACCCGCTCGGCCACCTGCCGCATCAGCTCGACGCTGCGCGGATGGATGTCGCCGGTTTCGCGATGCACGAACAGCGCGATCGGCACGCCCCAGGTGCGCTGGCGCGAGATCGTCCAGTCCGGACGGCCCTCGACCATGCCGGCGATGCGCGCCTGGCCCCACTCGGGATACCACTTCACGGTTTCGATCGCGGCCAGCGCATCGCGGCGCAGGTGCGCCTGCTCCATCGAAATGAACCACTGCGGGGTGGCGCGGAACGCGATCGGGGTCTTGTGCCGCCAGCAGTGCGGGTAGCTGTGCTTGAGCGGCGCGAACGCCAGCAGCGCGCCGGTGCCGCGCAGCACCTCGACGATCGCGTCGTTGGCCTTCCACACGTGCAGCTGGGTCAGGTCGACATCGCCCGCCGGCGGCGTCGACGGCAGGTACACGCCGCGACCATCGACCGGATTGAGCTGGGCCGCGCTGTACTTCTCGATCAGGCCGTACTTCTGGCCCACCGCGAAGTCCTCCTGGCCGTGGCCGGGCGCGGTGTGCACGGCGCCGGTGCCGTCTTCGGCACTGACGTGGTCGCCGAGCAGGATCGGGATGTCGCGCTCGGCATAGAACGGATGTGCGAACAGCATGCCTTCCAGCTTTTCGCCCTGCGCACGACCGAGCACGACGACTTCGTCCACGCCGTAGCGCTTGAGCGCCTTCTCGGCCAGCGCCTCGGCCAGCACCAGCCAGCGACGGCCGCCATCGGCCGAAGCCGGGCCTTCCACCAGCACGTAGTCCAGCTCCGGCCCCAGCGAGATCGCCAGCGAGGCCGGCAGCGTCCACGGCGTGGTGGTCCAGATCGGAACGGCCACCTCCACGCCTTCCGGCAGCTCGCTGCCGAAGGCGCGGCTGACCTGCTGCGGATTGCGCGCGGCGTAGGCCACGTCCACCGCCGGCGAGGTCTTGTCCTGGTATTCGATCTCGGCCTCGGCCAGCGCGCTGCCGCAGTCGAAGCACCAGTACACCGGCTTCACCCCGCGCAGCAGGTGGCCGTTCTCCACCACCTTGGCCAGCGCGCGGATCTCGTCGGCCTCGAAGCGGAAGTCCAGCGTGCGGTACGGCCGCTCCCAGTCTCCCAGCACGCCCAGGCGCTTGAAGTCGCGCCGCTGTACCTCGATCTGCTCGCTGGCGTATTCGCGGCACTTCTGCCGGAACGCCACCGCGTCGAGCTTCACGCCGACCTTGCCGAACTTCTTCTCGATGGCGATCTCGATCGGCAGGCCGTGGCAGTCCCAACCCGGGATGTACGGCGCGTCGAAACCGGCCAGCGTCTTCGACTTGACGATGATGTCCTTGAGGATCTTGTTGACCGCGTGGCCCAGGTGGATCGCGCCGTTGGCATAGGGCGGGCCGTCATGCAGCACGAACTGCGGACGCCCCTTGGCCGCCTCGCGGATCTGCGCGTACAGGCCGTCGGCCTCCCAGCGCGCCAGCGTCTCGGGCTCGCGCTTGGGCAGGTCGCCGCGCATCGGGAACGCGGTCTCCGGCAGCAGGATGGTGGCCTTGTACGGGTTTTCGGTCTTGTCGGTCACGGACAGCGTCTCGAACGGTGTGCAGGAGCGCCTTCAGGCGCGACAGGATTGAACGGCGGCAGTCGCGCCAGCGGGCGCGTCGCGTTGCAGGATCGCACGCGCGCGGGCTTCGTCATGGTGCATCTGCGCCACCAGCGACGGCAGGTCGGGGAATTTCTCCTCGTCGCGCAGGTGGGCAACGAACTCGACCTCGATGCGGCGTCCGTAAAGGTCGCCCTCGAAGTCGAACAGGTGCGCTTCCAGCAGCGGCTCCTGCCCGTCCACCGTGGGACGGGTGCCGAAGCTCGATACCGACGGCCGCGGCCGCTCGCCGATGCCGTGCACCCAGGTGGCGAAGATTCCGCGCAATGCCGGCGTCTTGCCGCCGTAGCGCAGGTTGGCGGTGGGATAGCCGAGGGTGCGGCCCAATTGCTGGCCGCGCACCACCCGCCCACCAATTGCATAGGGCCGGCCCAGCAGGCGCGCGGCGTGCGCGAAATCGCCCTGCACCAGCGCAGCGCGAATGGCCGTGCTGGACACGCGCTCGCCGCCCACGTGCAGCGGCGCGATCTCGTGCGCAGTGAAGCCGCACGTTTCGCCCAGCGCACGCAGCAGCGCGATGTCGCCGGCGCGGCCGCGGCCGAAATGGAAACCGGGGCCCACCCAGACTTCACGCACGCCCAAGCGCGCCACCAGCACCTGGCGCACGAAATCCTCGGCGGACATCGCCGCCAGCGCCGCGTCGAACCGCAGCAGGCCGACGCCATCGCAGCCCAGCGCGCACAGTCCTTCCAGCTTGGCCCGCGGCAGCATCAACCGCGGCGGCGGCGCGCCCCGGGCGAACAGTTCGCGCGGCAGCGGCTCGAACGACAGCGCCACCGCCGCCACGCCCAGCGCGCGCGCGCGCCCGACCGCGTGGCCGACCAGCGCGCGATGGCCCTGGTGCAGGCCGTCAAACGCACCGATGCAGACCACGCTTCCCTGGGGGCACAGCGCCCCGCCAGCGGCATCGCGGAACAGGAAGGTCATGATGATCCGCCAGTATAGCCGCGCCGCAGCAACGATCAGTGGCGCAGATCGCGCGGACGCATGCCCAGCCCCAGCAGCACCAGCACGTAGCTGAGACCACCCGCGGCAATCACCGCCACCAGCAGCAGCGCGCGATGCAACAGGCCGTCGATCGCGGTCCAGTCACCGATTTCCCAGCGCAGCCCCAGCACCACCGCGCTCATCGCCAAGCAGGCCAGCGCCAGCTGCAGCCAGAAGCGCGCCCAGCCCGGTTGCGGCCGCATCAGCCCGGCGCGGTTGAGATAGCGCCACAGCAGCCAGGCATTGACGATCCCGGACAGGCCGGTGGCCAGCGCGATGCCGCCGTGCGCACCGGGAATGTCATTGAGCCACAGCGGCAAGGTCAGGACGATGGTCAGCAGCACGTTGCAGACCACCGTCCAGATCGCCGCCCGCATGGGTGTCTTGCTGTCCTGGCGGGCATAGAACGCCGGCGACAGGACCTTGCTGAGCATGAACGCAGGAATGCCCAGGCTCATCGCGCTCAGGCTGATCGCCGCCATGCGGGTGTCGAAGGCGGTGAACTTGCCGCCCTGGTAGACCACCGCGGTCAGCGGCTCGGCCAGCAGCAGCAGGCCCAGCGCCGCCGGCACCCCCGCCAGCAGGGCCAGCCGCAGCCCCCAGTCCAGCGCGGCGCCGTAGCCGTCGGCATCGGTGGCGGCATGCCGGCGCGACAGGTGCGGCAGGATCACGGTGCCGATCGCCACCCCGAACAGCCCCAGCGGCAATTCGACCAGACGGTCGGACAGGTACAACCAGGTCTGGCTGCCGGTGGCCAGCAGCGAGGCGAACACCGTCCCCACCAGCAGGTTGAGCTGGGCCACCGACGAGGAAAACAGGGTCGGCAGCATCAGCTTGGCCACCCGCCGCACGTCCGGATGGGAGAAGCCTGGCTTGAGCCGCGGCCGCAGCCCCAGCTTGCCCAGCGCCGGCCACAGCACCAGCAACTGCAGTGCGCCCGCCACCAGCACGCCCCAGGCCAGCGCCTTGACCGGTTCGGCGAACTTCGGCGCCAGCCACAGCATCGCCGCGATCATGGTCAGGTTGTGCAGCACCGGCGTGGCCGCGGGCAACGCGAACTTGCCGAAGCTGTTCAGCACCGAAGCCACCAGCGCCATCATCGAAATGGCGACCAGGTACGGGAATGTGATGCGCAGCATCTGCGCGATCAACGCCAGCTTCTCCTCCCCGCCCGGCGCGCCCACCGCGCCGGGGGCGAACAGCTCG
>JANJSW010000157.1 GCA_024711415.1 Thermomonas sp.
AAGGCGGCCGCCAAGAAGCCGATGGCGAAGAAGGCCGTTGCCAAGAAGGCACCCGCCAAGAAGGCGGTTGCGAAGAAGGCCGTCGCCAAGAAGGCGCCTGCGAAGAAGGCAGCCGCGAAGAAGGTGGTTGCCAGGAAGCCGGTGGCGAAGAAGGCCGTTGCCAAGAAGGCACCGGCCAAGAAGGCACCTGCGAAGAAGGCCGTTGCCAAGAAAGCGCCGGCCAAGAAAGCAATGAAGAAAGCGGCCAAGAAGACCGCCAGGAAGTAAGCCTGTCCTGCGCCCGCCCGGCACGCCGGGCGCGGCGCGTATCCCGCACGCAACGCACGCAGACAACCAGAGTCAGGACCATGACCGTCAGGATCGAAAAGAAAATCAAGGGCTACGCCGTCGTCACCCCGGACGACAAGGCGAAGGAAAACGCCAAGGCCGCGGAACCCGCGCCGGCCGCCGCCGCGCCCGAAGACAACGTCATCCAGATGCACGAGCGCATCGAGCGCCCGGAAGTCCTGATCGGCAGCACCTACAAGATCAAGTCGCCGCTGGTGGAACACGCCATGTACGTGACCATCAACGACATCGTGCTCAACGCCGGCACCGAGCACGAACACCGCCGCCCGTTCGAGATCTTCATCAACTCCAAGTCGATGGAGCATTTCCAGTGGATCGTGGCGCTCACCCGCATCATGTCCGCCGTGTTCCGCAAGGGCGGTGACGTCACCTTCATCGTCGACGAGATGAAGGCCGTGTTCGACCCGCGCGGCGGCTACTTCAAAGCCGGCGGCGTGTACATGCCGTCGCTGGTGGCGGAGCTGGGCAGCATCGTCGAGGACCACCTGAAGTCCATCGGCATGCTGCACGATCCGGAGATGAGCGACCACCAGCGCGCGCTGATCGCCGAGAAGCGCAAGCAGTTCGAAGAGCGCTCAAAAAAAAACGCTGACGGCGGCCCTTCGGCCCTGATGGGCAGCGCCGCCGACCATCCCGAAGACATCGAAGTCACCGGCGAAGGCGCCACCTTCCCGCCCACCGCGACCATGTGCCACAAGTGCAGCACCAAGGCGCTCGTGTTGATGGACGGGTGCGCGACTTGCTTGAATTGTGGGTATAGCAAGTGCGGGTGATGGGGCGCGCATGACGGCCGGTCAATCGCGACTGCGCGCCAGCCGGCTGCGTGCGGTCATCGCGGACCGGTTCAACCTGCTGGCCGACAAGGCCGCCAACGATGTCATCGAGCGGCGGATCCGCGAGGTGGTGGAGTTGCGCGGGGCAACGCCGTGGATCCTGATGTTCGCGATCCTGGTGGCGTCGATCGGGCTGAACGTCAACTCCACCGCCGTCATCATCGGCGCGATGCTGATCTCGCCGCTGATGGGGCCGATCATGGGCGTGGGCCACGGCATCGCGGTGCACGATTTCGCGCTGGCGCGCAGTGCGCTGAAGAATCTTGCGATTTCGACGCTGATCGGGCTGGTGGTCTCGGCGTTGTATTTCACCCTGACGCCGCTGTCGGAAGCGCAGTCGGAGCTGCTGGCGCGCACCTCGCCGACGCTGTGGGACGTGTTGATCGCACTGTTCGGCGGCATGGCCGGGATCATCGGGGTGACCCGCGAGGAAAAGTCGAATGTCGTCCCCGGCGTCGCCATCGCCACTGCACTGATGCCGCCGCTGTGCACGGCCGGCTATGGCCTGGCAACCGGCCAGTGGAAATACTTCGGTGGCGCGTTCTATCTGTATTCGATCAATGCGGTGTTCATCGCCCTGGCCACCTTCCTGGGCATCCGCCTGCTGCGCTTCCCGTACCACACCTTCGTCGACGAAGGCATCGAGCGCAAGCTGCGATGGGCGATGTGGGCGATCGCGCTGGCGGTCACCATTCCGAGCGTGTACCTGGCGACGCTGATGGTTCGCGACGAGGTGTACCGGTCGCGCGCCAACCAGTTCGTGCGCAGCGAGTTCGTGTTCAAGGATGCGCATGTGGTCGATACCCGCGTCGATCCCGCGCACCGTCGGATCGATGTTTCGTTGATTGGCAACCCGATCAACGCGGCGACGTTGGGGGCCATTGAAGGCAAGCTGGCGGTGGCCGGTTTGCCCGACTCGCGGATCATGCTGCACCAGTCCAGCGAGTACGAGCGGGTGGATGTCACCCAGTTGCGCGCCGGCGTGCTCAGCGACCTCTACAAGCAGAGCCAGGAAGCGCTGGCGGCCAAGGATGCGCAGCTGGATGCGCTGCAGGCGCGGCTGCGCGATGGCGAGCGGTTCGCATCGCAGGCCGGCGATATGGCCGAGGAGCTGCGCGCCCAGTTCCCGGGACTGGGCGAGGTGACCCTGAGCCAAGGCATCGCCATCGACCCCGAAGGCGTACGCACGCCGGTGGCGCAGATGACCATCACCGGTGCTGCCGGCCTTGGTGCCGAGGCGCGCGAGCGCTTGCAGGCGTGGTTCAAGGTGCGCAGCAAGTCCGCCGGTGCGCGGGTGTTGTTCGAAGACTAAGCAACGGGGTTAAGAACGGGGTCAGGTTCACTTTCCCAAGGCGGGCATGTCCCGCCTTTTCCATGCGCGCCCCGCGCGCTGCCGCCACGCCGTAACCTAGCGCGCCACGCCTCGCCCAATCGCCCCGTATGACCACGCGCGCCCTCCTGCACCTGCTGCTGCACGCCGCCGTTCCGGCGCTGGTGGCATGGCTGTTCTATCGGGACCGGCTGAAGTCCATCGGCTTTCGCCGCGCCTGGGGTTTGCTGCTGCTGGGCTGGCTGATCGACATCGACCACCTGCTGGCCGACCCCGTCTACGCGCCGGGGCGCTGCAGCATCGGCTTCCACCCGCTGCACACCGCGCCGGCCATCGCCGTGTATGGCGCGCTGGCGGTGCCGCGCGTCACCCGGCTGGTGGGCATCGGCCTGCTGCTCCATATCGCGCTGGATGCGCTGGATTGCCTGCTGATGCGGTGAGTGCGGCCGGCGGGCGCTGCGAATGCCCGCCCTCCACGCGCCGCCCGCTACACTGCCCGCCTGACTCGACACTACTGAAGGGAATCGCCATGGCTTTCACTACCACCGCCTCCGGCCTGCAGTTCGAAGACACCGTCGTGGGCAGCGGCGCCGAGGCCAAGCCTGGCCGCAACGTCGTGGTGCACTACACCGGCTGGCTGTACGAGAACGGCGCGCAAGGTGCCAAGTTCGACTCCAGCAAGGACCGCGGCGAGCCCTTCATCTTCCCACTCGGCGGCGGCATGGTCATCAAGGGTTGGGAAGAGGGCGTGCAGGGCATGAAGGAAGGCGGCACGCGCACGCTCATCATCCCGGCCAGCCTGGGCTACGGCGCGCGCGGCGCAGGCGGCGTGATTCCGCCGAACGCCACGCTGAAGTTCGAAGTGGAACTGCTGGGCGCGTAAGCGACGGGAACGGTTTGATCCAGTGCGCCGCCGCGCGATGCGGATGTGGCGAAGCTGGAAACGCCGGTGGCGGGCATCAAGCCGCGTTGAAGTCATCCGGCAGTGCCGGAATCCGTCCGGTCATGCGTACGCCGGGGGTCATGCCCCAGCGGATGCCGATGCGGCGCAGGCGGGCTTCGACCACGCCGAGCGATGCCGCTGGCGTGGCGGCCAGGATGGCGTCGTGGCGCTCGGTCCAGGCGGTGGCCAGGGCGAACAGGTCGTTGGCGCGCGCCTGCAGCGCAGGCATGTCCAGCTCCAGTGCGTCCAACGCGTCCAGCGTGGCGAAATCGTCGTCCAGACGGGCGTATTCGAGGTGGGCGGCGCTGCTGTCCATGCGCAGGCTCCCGGATGGCGATGGCCCACGTTCCCGCGCATGCCGTGCAAATGGCGTGAGCAGGCGCCGCGGCAGACAGCTGCGGTTGGGGTTGCGCTTCAGCGCCGCTGCAGCCGTGCGCTGATCGCGCAGTGGTCGCTGAGCGCGGCGCCGGCGTAGGTCTTTTCTTCGAACTGCAGCAGGTCGCCGCTGGCGCGGCGATCCAGCACGATGTAATCGATGAAGTCGCGATAGCGCGGGTTGCAGCGCGCGCCCTCATCGCCGGAGGCGCGCGCGAGGTCGGCGTTGGCGGGGCTGGCATCGTCCCAGTCGGCCCACACCGCGTCGCCGGACAGCGCCAGGCGGCGGTTGAAGTCGCCCAGCACCGCGAAGCGCAGGGATTCGCCGGCGCGCTGGTCGATCCAGCGTTCC
The DNA here is from genome assembly GCA_024711415.1 of Thermomonas sp. Taxonomy (GTDB): domain Bacteria; phylum Pseudomonadota; class Gammaproteobacteria; order Xanthomonadales; family Xanthomonadaceae; genus Thermomonas. Next base: position 4,182 of record JANJSW010000157.1, read on the forward strand.
ACCACCGGCACCTGCTGGAACAGCACCGGGCAAGCCTCGCGCTGGTCGCCGTTGTTGCACCCGGCCTTCAGGTGCACCGACAGCAGCCGGATCGGCGCGGCGCCCGCCGGGCGCACGATCAGGTCCACACCGGAACGCAGGTCGGCATTGCCCAGCTGCAGGTCGGTGACATCCGGCAGGCGTTCGAACGCCACGCCCTTGCGGATGGCGAAGCCGGTGCGCTGCGGGTTGATGGTCAGGCCGGGCTGGCCGCCGCATTCGCCCTTGCGGCCGCTGCCCGTGCGCTGTTCGATCACGATGGTGTAGCGCGCCGGATCGAACACGCGTTCGGCGGCGGCGCGCGATTCCACTTCCTGGAACGCGATCACGTCCGCGTCCAGCGCCTCGGCATAGGCGCGCATGGCGGCGTAGTCGGCGTCGCCGCGCGGGCGGCAGCCGCTGCCGTTGCGCTCGGCCAGGTGCTCCATGTTCCAGCTTGCCAGCGTCAGCGCGGAGGCAGGAGTGGTGGGCCGTTCGGGCGGGGCGGTGCAGGCGCCGGCGAGCAGGCAGAGGGCGGCGATCAGGGCAGGGCGTGTCATCGGCGTAGTAGACCACGCGCGCTGCGCGATGGGCAGGGTTGCACGCGGGGCGCGCACTAGCGCGGTTTCCGCCTGCGCGGGTTAAGCGCGCGTCGAGGTTCATGTTGCGCGGCGGTCGGCGTTCAGAGCGGCTGCGTAAGGTGCGGGTTGCCGTCTGCGCTGCACGTGGCACGGCATAGATCCGTTTTGATCCCCCGCAAAACAGGAAAGAGGACTTCCCATGAGCAAGCACAACAAGATCACCCTGCTGTTCCCGCTGGCCGCCGCGTTCGCGCTGGCCTCGCCGGCCGTGTTCGCCCAGAGTCATGGCGTCGGCGCAGGCGCCCACATCAACGCGAACGCCTCGGCACGCGTGCCCACCCAGATGCCGGCGCAGGCTTCGGCCGGCATGGAGATGCGCGCCATGCAGCGCGCCGAGCCGCAGCTTAAGGCGACCCCAGCGGTGCCGGCCACGCCCGCCACTCCGGCGGTGCCGGCGTCGAAGTCCGATGTCGGCAAGGCTACGCCTGCCGAGCCGGCAACCCCGGCAACCCCGGCAACCCCGGCCACGCCCGCCGAGCCCGCGGCCAATACCGACGGCAAGCAGACCAGGAAGGACTGGAGCGCGCTGGACGCGGATGGCAACGGCAGCCTCAGCGTCGCCGAAGCGGCGTCGCTGGACAGCCTGGCCAAGGTCTTCGCGCAGGCCGATACCGACGCCAACGGCGAGCTGACCGGCGAGGAATACAAGGTCTGGTGGTCCGCTAACGCCGGTGCCAAGGCCGGCAAGCACTGAGCAGGGCGGCAGCCTGTCCCTTGCGTTGCATGGCGCAGGGAAGCGCCGGGGCAGCTGCCGGGAAGCAGCGGAGCGGATCGGGATGCCCCGGTCCGCTCCGTTTTCCTTTCCGGTTTCGGCGGGTGTTCCCGGCCCGCGCGTAACGAACGCCCCGGCCAGCAAGTGACCGGGGCGTCCGCCCCTGTTCCACACGGCTGGTTCAGTCTTCGCGCGGCAGCACGGTGAGTACGCGCTCCACGAACGCCGCGTATTCCCGCATGTACTTGCGCAGGAACTCGGCGGTGCCCGGGTTGCTCACGTTGCCGTCGTCGTCGATCAGGTCGGGTGTGAACTGGATATAGGCTTCCATGGTGTTCATCAGCGGCGAATTGCAGAAGCACAGCACGCCGCGCAGTTGCTGCTGCGCCACCGCGGTGCCGATCGAGCCGGGCGATGTGCCCACCACCCCGGAGGGCTTGCGGCTGAAGGAGTTCTGGCCCCACGGGCGGCTGGCCCAGTCGATGGCGTTCTTCAGCGCGCCGGGGATCGAGCGGTTGTATTCGGGGGTTACGAACAGCACCGCATCCACCCCGGCGATCGCCTGCTTGAAGCGGCGCGCCACCTCCGGGTAGTCGGTGTCGTAGTCGTAGCTGTACAGCGGCAGTTCGCCGATGGCGATCTCCTGCAGCGCCAGTTCCGGCGGTGCCAGCTTGACCAGCGCCTTCGCCAGCTTGCGGTTGATCGAGCCCTTGGCCAGGCTGCCGACCATGTAACCGACCTTGTACGTCTTCATCGCACCACTCCCGCGGGACGGAGTGCGCACGTTGGCACCCGGTCCGTTACGCGCCGGTCATGGCGCCGGCCGGGCCTGGCGCTGTGCCGACGGCGCTCAGTGCGCGCCGAAGAACGCCGCGAATGCCGCCACGGTGCGGTCGATGCCGTCGTCGTCCACGTCGAGGTGGGTGACCAGCCGCAGGGTCGGCAGGTAGCCGATGCTGATGCGGATGCCGGCTTCGCGCAGGTGGGCATCGAGCGCGCGCAGGCGCTCGGCCGGCACGTCGATGAAGACCATGTTGGTGTGCTGGCCCAGCAGGGTGATGCCGCTGATGGCGCCGAGCGCGTTGGCCAGCCGTGCGGCGCGCGCGTGGTCGTCCGCAAGGCGTTCGACGTGGTGGTCCAGTGCGTGCAGGCAGGCCGCCGCCAACATCCCGGCCTGGCGCTAGCCGCCGCCGCAGACCTTGCGCCAGCGCCGCGCCTTGTCGATCAGCGCCTGCGTGCCGACCAGCACCGAACCCACCGGCGCGCCCAGCCCTTTCGACAGACACACCGACACGCTGTCGAAATGCCGCGCGATCTCCCGCGCCGGCACGCCGCGGGCGACCGCGGCATTGAACAGGCGCGCACCGTCGAGGTGGTAGCCCAGGCCATGCGCGCGCGCCAGTTCTCCGGCTTCGCGCAGGTAGTCCAGCGGCAGGGTGCGGCCGTGCCAGGTGTTCTCCAGCGCCAGCAGGCGGGTGCGGGCGAAGTGCGGGTCCACCGGCTTGATCGCCGCGGCCACGCGGTCGAGCGGCAGGCTGCCGTCCTCGGCCTGCACGATGGGCTGCGGCTGGATCGAACCCAGCACCGCCGCGCCGCCGCCCTCGAACTTGTAGGTATGCGCGTCCATGCCGACGATGTATTCGTCGCCGCGCTCGCAGTGCGCCAGCAGCGCCAGCAGGTTGGACTGGGTGCCGCTGGGAACGAACAACCCTGCCTCGAACCCCAGGTCGTCGGCCAGTCGCCGCTGCAGGGCATTGACCGTCGGATCTTCGCCGTAGACATCGTCGCCCACCGACGCGGCGTACATCGCATCGCGCATCGCCTCGCCAGGCCGGGTCACCGTGTCGCTGCGCAGGTCGATCACCTTCATTTCCATTCCTTCAGCAGGGCGTTGGCCGGACGTGCGGGTGAGCGCTGGCCGCCGGCACCCGTGCATCGTAGAAGCAAAAGGCCGCGTGCGTCTCCGCCGGCTAGACCGGTTCGTCTACGGTGTGGTTAAACCTGCGTCGAGGTTCAGGTTTCGCCGGGGCGGGCGTTCAGAGCGCGCCGGTAAGGTGGGCCTGCGGCTGCGGACACGAAGGTTCGCACCGACGAGACGGAAACAAGAAACCGCACGCACGGATGCGTCGAACAGGACGTGGTTGTGGCACGAAGGGCGGCGCAGGCCGCCCTTCGTTTTGTCGCGGTCAGCGATCCGCTGCGATGCGATGGGCGATGAGCGTTTTGCATCGAGCATTGCCCGGCTGGCCGGGTGTGGTTTCGCTTCGATGGACGGGAAGTTCGCGGTCTTGGCCCGTCGTTGATGCACCAGACATCATCGTGCGCGGAACCATTCGCATTCGGCCGATGCGGCTTGTGCGCATCGTAAAATCACGCGTTCTGCCGCTATCCAACCTTGCCCGATGACCACGCTGCCTCCCTGCCCGAAGTGCAACTCCGAATACAGCTACCAGGACGGTGCGCAGCTGGTGTGCCCGGAGTGCGGGCATGAGTGGGTGCCGGGCGAGGCCGATGCCGGCGACGAGACGAAGGTGATCAAGGACGCGGTGGGCAACGTGCTGGCCGACGGCGATACCGTCACCGTGATCAAGGACCTGAAGGTCAAGGGTTCGTCGCTGGTGGTGAAGGTGGGCACCAAGGTGCGCAACATCCGCCTGGTCGATGGCGACCACGACATCGACTGCAAGATCGATGGCATCGGCCAGATGGGCCTGAAGTCGGAGTTCGTGAAGAAGGCCTGAGCC
>JANJSW010000172.1 GCA_024711415.1 Thermomonas sp.
CGGATCAGGTGGATCCGCGCCAGCAGCGCGTCGGGGGCATCGTCCAGGATCAGCGCGCGGTGCCGCGGCGCCGCCGGGGTGGACGCGGCAAGGGTGTCGCGCGCCATCGCCATCAGCGGCGACGGCAGGGCGCAGGCGTCGGCACGCACGCAGTCCACCTGCGTGCTGCGCGCGCCGACCGCGACTTCAGCGGCGGCGCGCCGCTGCTGCGGCGACAGCGTGGCGCAGCCGGCCAGCAGCAGGGCCAGCAGCCCCGCCAGCGCGCGGCCGGGGCGGCGGCGACTCATCGGCTCACGGCTCCGCGGCGGATCGGCTCACGGCCACCAGAAGCGCGACAGCCGCGCCACGCCGGGCTCGATCGTCGCGTCGACCGGGAACTCCAGCACCGCAACGCCGCCCGGCGGCATGCCGCGGTAGTCGCCGGACTGGCCGCTGTGCAGCAACGCCGCCAACTGCTCCAGGCCGGGGTTGTGGCCGACCAGCAGCAGCCGGCGCGCGTCGCGGTGGGCATCGGCCAGCGCGATCAGGGTGCCCGGGCTGGCTTCGTAGATCGCCGCCTCCTCGCGCACGTCGGTGCAGCCCAACTCGCCCAGCGCGGCCAGGGTCTGGCGGGTGCGCGCGGCGTTGGAGCACAGCACCCGGTCGGGCAGCAGGGCGTGCTCCCGCAGCCAGTCGCCGGCCACCCGCGCTTCGGCGAGGCCGGTCGCCGACAGCGGGCGCTGCAGGTCGTCCTGACCGGCAGCGGCGGGATCGGCATGGGCATGGCGGAGCAGGATCAATTCGCGCATCTGGCAGGGTCCTTCCTCGGCCGCGGCGGCCGGTTGCAGGCAGGTTACACCGCCGCCGCCCGATTGCAGCGACTCATCCCGGGTACTGGCGGGAAACCTGGTCGCGCAGGCGCCAGTGGGCGGCGTGCAGGGCTTCCTCCAGCGCCGCCAGCCGCTCGCGGGCGCCGCTGCGCAGCGCGCTTTCCAGCGCCGCCGCCGCCGCCGCCAGCTCGCCCGCACCGACCAGCCGCGCCGCGCCCTTCAGCCGATGCGCCTGGGTCACCAGCGCCGGCACGTCGCCGGCTTCGCGCAGCCGCTCCAGCGCTTCCATGTCTTCGCGGGTGCAGCGCAGGTAGTCCTCCAGCAGCGCGCGGATGTCGTCCGGACGGTCGCCGGCCAGCTCGCGCAGCACGCCCGTGGCCAGCACGGCTTCGTTCGCCTCCGCTCCCGCCGCGGTCGGCGGCGACGGCTGCGGTGCGGGATCGGCACCTGCCGCTGGCGCGACCGACGCCGGCATCGGCGCAGGCGGGCCACCGACGGTATGCGGCAGCCAGCGCTGCAGGCAGACGCCGAGGCTGGCGATGCCCACCGGCTTGGTCAGGTAGTCGTCCATGCCCGCGCCGAGGCAGCGCTCGGCCTCGCCCTTCAGCGCCGAGGCGGTCAACGCGACGATCGGCGTGCGCGGCAGGCCGCGGCCCAGCTCCTCGGCGCGGATCGTGCGCGCCAGCTGGTAGCCGTCCATCCGCGGCATGTGGACGTCGCTGAGCAGCAGTGCGTAACGGCCGCTGCGCCAGCGTTCCAGCCCTTCCATGCCGTCCTCGGCGGTTTCCGAGGCATACCCGGCCAGCGCCAGCTGGCGCTGGATCACCAGCCGGTTGGTGGCATGGTCGTCGACCAGCAGCACCAGGCTGCGCTCGCGCTGCGCATCCTCCACGCTGGGCAGCGGCCGCGGCATGAAGCCGGGCGCGTGCCGGCCCGGCAGGGTCAGCTCCGGCAACTGGTCCGCCGGCGCCCGCGGCAACTCCAGCTTCAGGCGCATGGTGGTGCCCTTGCCGGGCGCCGATTCCATCTCGATGTGGCCACCCATCAATTCGGCGATGCGGCGGCTGATCGCCAGCCCGAGACCGGTGCCGCCGAACCGGCGGGTGGTGTCCGCCTCCGCCTGCGAGAACGGCTTGAACAGCCGCGCCTGCGCCTGTTCGCTGATGCCGATGCCGGTGTCGGCGACGCTCAGCTCGATCAGGTCGGTTCCCAACGTGCCTTCGCCCGGCGCGTGCTGCAGTTGCTTCACCGCGACCGTGACCTTGCCATGGTCGGTGAACTTGATCGCGTTGGACAGGAAGTTGCCGACCACCTGGCGCAGCCGCACCGGGTCGGCGCGGTGCGCCGGCGCGACCTGCGGATCGACTTCGCTGTCCAGCACCAGGCCCTTGCTCGATGCCGAGCCCGAGAAGCTGGCGGCGACGCTGCGCACCAGTTCCGGCAGCGAAGTGGGCACCGGCTCGATCTCCATCTTGCCGGCCTCGATCTTCGAGAAATCGAGGATGTCGCCGATGATCCGCAGCAGGGTTTCCGCCGACGCCTGGATGATCCCCAGCGCGCGGCGCTGCTCCACGTCCAGGTCGGTATGGCCGAGGATCTCGATCATGCCGGTGACGCCGATCATCGGCGTGCGGATCTCGTGGCTCATCGCCGCCAGGAACGCGCTCTTGGCGTGGCTGGCCTCGCGCGCGCGCGCCTCGCTGTCGCGCAGGGCGCGCTCGAGCCGCTTCTGCATGGTCAGGTCGGTGGCTACCGCCAGCAGGCCCACCATCGCGCCGGTGTCGTCGCGCATCGCCGACAGCGCCAGCAGTACCGGCAGGGTACGGCCGCGCTGGTGGCGCAGGGCGAACTCGCGCGGCGGCTCGCGGTGGCGCGCCAGCTCGCGCAGCGCGGTCCAGTCCGGCGGCACGGTACGGCCGTAGGCTTCGCTCAGCGACCGCGCCAGCGCGCCCAGCGCCTCCGGATCCAGCACCACGTCGAGCTTTTCGCGCCCCAGCAGCGCGCCGGCCGACCAGCCGAGCAGCTTTTCCGCGAACGGATTGACCTGCGAGAACACGCCGTCCTCATCGACCGCGAAGATCGCCGTCTGCGCCGCTTCCAGCAGCAGCCGCTGGAACTGCTCGCGCCGCTCCAGCGCCACCCGCGCGCGATCGATCCGGCTCAGCTGCTCCGTCAGCTGGCCCTCCATCCGGCGCACGTGGTCGCGCATGCCGAGGAAGCTGTCCATCACCTCGCCCAGCTCGCCGCGCGGCAGGTACTCCGGCTGCGCGGTGTAATCGTTCTGGGTCATCCGCCGCGCCAGCGAGGTCAGGCTTTCGACGCCGCGATAGCCGTCGCGCAGGATGCGCCGACCGAACA
>JANJSW010000189.1 GCA_024711415.1 Thermomonas sp.
AAACACGGGACGCCGCCGCTTCCTGACCGCGACCACGGCTGTGGTCGGTGCGGTCGGGGCCGGCTTTGCGGCGGTGCCGTTCATCAAATCCTGGAATCCGAGTGCCCGTGCCAAGCTGGCCGGTGCCCCGGTGACCGCCGATATCAGCGCCCTGGCCGAAGGCCAGCGCCTGATCTTCGAGTGGCGCGGCCAGCCGATCTGGATCGTCAAGCGCTCCAAGGCGATCCTGGATGCGCTTCCGACCCTCGACGGCCACCTGCGCGATCCCAAGTCCGACAACAAGGACCAGCAGCCCGCGTACATCAAGGGCGAGCTGCGTTCGATCAAGCCGGAGATCTCCGTGCTGGTCGGCCTGTGCACCCACCTGGGTTGCTCGCCCGAGATGAAGGCCGAGATCCGCCCCGAGCCGTTCGACCCCGAGTGGAAGGGCGGCTACTTCTGCCCGTGCCACAAGTCGCGTTTCGACATGGCCGGCCGCGTGTTCCAGGGCGTCCCGGCGCCGACCAACCTGGTCGTGCCGCCGCACCACTATGCCGATGACAACACCATCATCATCGGCGTCGATCCGCAGGGGGCTGCGTAAGCCATGGCGAACATCTTCACCCGTACCGCCAATGGCGTGATGGACTGGGTCAACGAGCGTGCACCGGGCATGATGCCGGCGTATCGCAAGCACATGACCGAGTACTACGCGCCGAAGAACTTCAACCTCTGGTACTACTTCGGCTCGCTCGCGCTGCTGGTGCTGGTCAACCAGATCGTCACCGGCATCTTCCTGACGATGCACTTCAAGCCGTCCGCGGCGGAAGCGTTCTCGTCGGTCGAATACATCATGCGTGACGTGGAGTGGGGCTGGCTGATCCGCTACATGCACTCCACCGGCGCGTCGCTGTTCTTCATCGTCGTGTACCTGCACATGTTCCGCGGCCTGATGTACGGCTCATACCAGAAGCCGCGCGAACTGGTGTGGATCCTGGGCATGCTGATCTACCTGGTGCTGATGGCCGAAGCCTTCATGGGCTACGTGCTGCCGTGGGGCCAGATGTCCTACTGGGGCGCCAAGGTGATCATCTCGCTGTTCGGCGCGATCCCGGTGATCGGTGGCGGCCTGACCGAATGGATCATGGGCGACTACAACCCGGGCGACGCGACGCTGAACCGCTTCTTCGCCCTGCACGTGATTGCGATGCCGCTGGTGCTGCTGCTGCTGGTGGTGCTGCACATCTTCGCCCTGCATGAAGTCGGCTCCAACAATCCCGATGGCGTCGAGATCAAGAAGGGCCCGAAGGGCAACCGCTGGTCCGAGAAGGCACCCACCGATGGCATTCCCTTCCACCCGTACTACACGGTGAAGGACCTGTTCTACATCGGCTGTTTCCTGATCATCGCCGCGTTCGTGATCTTCTTCGCGCCGACTTTCGGTGGCTGGTTCCTCGAGCACGACAACTTCACCGAGGCCAACCCGCTGGTGACGCCGTCGCATATCAAGCCGGTGTGGTACTTCACCCCGTACTACGCGATGCTGCGCGTGGTGCCCTCGTTCTTCGGCATCAAGCTGTGGGGCGTGCTGGTGATGTTCGGCGCGATCGTGATGCTGTTCCTGCTGCCGTGGCTGGACCGTTCGCCGGTCAAGTCCTACCGCTACCGCGGCTGGATCAGCTGGAGCATGCTGCTGATGTTCGCGGTCAGCTTCCTGTGGCTGGCCAAGATCGGCGCCGGCCCGGGTACCGACCCGGTCGAAGCCATCATCGGCCGCGTATTGACCTTCCTTTACTTCGCTTTCTTCATCACCATGCCGGTCTGGTCCAAGCTGGACAAGACCAAGCCGGTGCCTGACCGGGTGACGATGCATGACTAAGAACTTCCTGACCCGCGCGGCGGTGTTCGCCGCCGGCATCCTGATCAGCACCGTCGCGTTCGCGGCGGGCGGCGGCAACCTGCAGCAGTCCGGCGTCGACCTGAACGACAAGGCCTCGCTGCAGCGTGGTGCCGCCCTGTACATGAACTACTGCGGCGGCTGCCATTCGCTGAAGTACATCCGCTACGCGCGCATCGCCGAAGACCTTGGCCTGTCCGAAGAGGACGTGATGGCCAACCTCAACTTCAGCGGCGGCAAGATCGGCGACCACGTGATCTCCGCGATGACCCCGGAAATGGGCGTGGCGGCGTTCGGCAAGGCACCGCCGGACCTGAGCCTGGTCGCCCGCGTGCGAACCAGCGACTGGGTCTACACCTACCTGAAGTCGTTCTACCTGGACGAGACCCGTCCGGTGGGCTGGAACAACACCCTGTTCGTAAATGCCTCGATGCCGAACCCGTTGTGGGAACTGCAGGGCGTGCAGCAGCCGGTGTACGGCAAGAAGGACGCGACAGGCGAGATGCCGGTCGAGGGCTTCACCATCAGCCAGCCGGGCAGCGAGAACGCGGAACAGTTCGACCGCACCGTGCGCGACATCACCGCGTTCCTCGAGTACGTGGGCGAGCCGGTCGCGCTGAAGCGCCAGAACGTCGGCGTGTGGGCGATCCTGTTCCTGGTGTTCTTCGCCTTCATCGCCTGGTTGCTGAAGCACGAATACTGGCGGGACGTTCACTGACGGGGCGGCTGCTGATGGCAGGGACGCCCGCCATGGGGAACGAAGCTTGACTGCCGCCCGCATCGTGCGGGCGGCGCAGGTGCGTCCGGCAACGGCCGGGCGCGGGAGTGGTCCTGATGATGGCTGTGAGTCCGCGCATGCGTAATGCCTTGACCCTGTTTTCCGCTGTCGACGATGTTCTCTGTCACCGCGTCCGGCTGGTGCTGGCGGCCAAGGGCGTCACTTACGACCTCATTCCCGTCGATCCGCAGAGTCCGCCAGAGGACCTGATCGATCTGAATCCGTACCACTCGGTGCCGACCCTGGTCGAACGCGACCTGGTCCTGTACGCGGCCAGCGTGGTCAGCGAATACCTCGACGAGCGCTACCCGCATCCGCCGCTGATGCCGGTGGAACCGCTGGCCCGCGCGCGCCTGCGCCTGGCGATGCTGCGCATCGAGCACGACTGGGTGCCGCAGGTGCAGGCCATCCAGCTGGGCAACAAGCAGCAGGCCGAAGCCGGCCGCAAGCGCCTGAAGGAGCTGCTGGCGCAGTCGGTGCCGCTGTTCAAGGCCTACAAGTTCTTCCTCAACGGCGAAATGAGCCTGGCCGACTGCGCGATGGCGCCGATCATCTGGCGGCTGGAAGCGCTGGGCGTGCCGCTGCCGAAGGACGGCAAGGTGATCGAGGAGTACGGCAACCGCATCTTCCGCAACCCGGGTTTCGTGCGCAGCCTCACCGACCAAGAAAAGAACCTGCGCGAGCTCGTCCTCTGATGGGCGAGCCGGTCCTGCCGCCGATGTCCAGCCAGCGCCCGTACCTGCTGCGCGCGCTGTACGAATGGATTGTCGACAACGGCATGACCCCGCACGTGCTGGTGGACGCGCGCATGCCCGGCGTGCGCGTGCCGCCGCACACGGTCAAGGACGGCCAGGTCGTGCTCAACATCGCCGAGCGGGCGGTAGTGCGGCTGGAAATGGACAACGATGCGCTGCGCTTCTCCGCACGCTTCAATGGCGTCAGCCAGTCGGTGGTGGTGCCGATGGCCGCGGTGATCGCCGTGTACGCCCGTGAAACCGGCCAGGGCATGGCGCTGCCGCCGGACCTGCATTCGGGCGAGCCCGGCGAGCTCGTCGAAGGGGAGGCGGAGGCTTCCGTCCCTGCGGCTGCCGACGAAAATCCACCGGAAGCCGATCCGCCCAAGCGCGGCGCGCACCTCCGCATCGTCAAGTAGCCGGCGGCGGGGCCGATCCTGTGACGTCGTCGTGCCGCGACGAACCGGCCGTCAGGAGTTGAGGCTGCGTACCACCGATTGTGCCGCCCGCGTCGGGCCGCTGAAGCCCACCAGCTGGTCGCCCAGCAGGACCACCCGGCCGATGTGGCGGTCGTGGCCATCCTCCGAATATTCGAAGCGGAAGCTGCGCTCCAGCCCCATCCAGCCGTCGCCCTTGCGCCGCAGGCGCAGGCCGCTGGCATGCACCGACTGATCCAGCCATTGCACGCCTGCGGCCGCGCAGGCATCGCGGCTGATTTCGGCGGCGCGCTCGGCGGCGGCGCGCGCGGCGGTGAACATGAAGAATGCGGCGGCGCCCGCAATCATGAGTATCAGCAAGGTCGGCATCCGGATAATCTGGAGGCAGCCGGTCGCAAGTGCAAGCGCGTGCCCCTACCGTCCCACCCGAGAAACATGAGTCCAACGCGATGATGAAACTGGTTTTCCCCGATGGTGATCGCCCGCAACTGCTGCTGGAGCAGCGCGTGTATCGGCTGGGCTCCGCCCCGGATGCCGATGTGGCGTTGCAGGCCGAAGGCGTGGAACCGTTGCACTGCGAGTTGCAGGTTGGCGCGCATGGCGTGCAGGTGCGCGTTCCTGCCGGTCGTCGCGTGCTGGTCAATGAACGCCCGGTCGATGGTCTGATCGCCCTGCGCGCGGGCGATACGCTGGGCGTGGCCGGACGCCGCATCCGCTTGGTGGATGCGGCGGGAGAGCCCGCGTGCGAGGGCGCGGGGCTCCGTGAAAATGCCGGTCGCGACGCCACGATGGTGCGGCCGGTGCTGCCGAAGTTCGCCCTGCGCGGCCTGTCCGGCGACCATTTCGGGCACAGTTTCCCGCTGCAGGCCAGTCTTACCGTCGGTCGTGCGGTCGAGGCCGGCCTGCGCATCCCGCTCGAAAGCGTTTCGCGCCTGCATGCGCGGCTCACGCCGGCGGGCGATGAGGTGCTGGTGGAGGATCTGGGTTCGGCGAACGGAACCTGGCTCAACGGCAAGCGGATCACCCGCGCGCAGGCGGTGCACGGCGACGAGATCCGTTTCGATACCCAACGCTTCCAGCTCCTGGCGCCCGGCCTGCCGGTACGCGCCCAGGCCGGGAAGGCGCCCGCCGCGAACCGGTGGCCGTGGCTGGCGGTGGCCCTGCTTGTGCTGGCCGGACTGGGCTACGCGGTAGCGGGTTGATTCAGCCGGCGTCGGGCGGCGGGCCAAGCTTCAGCGAGAAGTCGATGGCATGGACGTGCTTGGTCAGTGCGCCCACCGAAATGCAGTCGACGCCGTCCTCGGCGATCGCGCGCAGGCCGGTCAGGTCGACGCCGCCGGAGACTTCCAGCGGGATGCGGCCGTGGTACGGCGCGCCCTTGGCGATGCGTACCGCCTCGCGGCGCGTGTCGGCATCAAAATCGTCGACCAGCACGCGGGTGCAGCCGGTCTCCAGCGCCTCCCGCAGCTCGTCCAGCGTTTCCACCTCGACGATCAGCGGCAGCGCGGGGTGCAGCGCGCGCGCGCGGGCGATGGCCGCGGCCACCGAGCCGAACGCACGGACGTGGTTTTCCTTCAGCATCACCGCGTCGAACAGCGCCAGCCGGTGGTTCATGCCGCCGCCGGCGCGGACCGCGTATTTCTGCGCCACGCGCAGGCCGGGCAGGGTCTTGCGGGTGTCCAGGATCGCCGCGCCAGTGCCGCGTAC
>JANJSW010000237.1 GCA_024711415.1 Thermomonas sp.
CGGGTAGCGCGCCGGGTCGAGCCGGTGCAGGTCGAGCAGGTCGATGTCGGCTGGCAGGGTGGCGGCAGTCATTGGTGAAGTGCACCCTCCCCGGCCCTCCCCGGCCGCGCAAGGGAGGGAGTGGGCGTCAGATCCGCTTGAACACCAGCGTGCCGTTGGTGCCGCCGAAACCGAAGCCGTTGGACACCGCCACGTCGATCTTCGCCTCGCGCGCCACGTTCGGCACGTAGTCCAGGTCGCAGCCTTCGCCCGGATTTTCGAGGTTGATGGTGGGCGGGATCACGCCGGTCTGCAGCGCCTTGATCGAATAGATCGCCTCCACCCCGCCGGCCGCGCCAAGCAGGTGGCCGGTCATCGACTTGGTCGAGCTGACCATCGTCTTGTAGGCGTGGTCGCCCAGCGCGCGCTTGATCGCCAGCGTCTCGGCGAGGTCACCCAGCGGGGTGCTGGTGCCGTGCGCGTTGAGGTAGCCCACGTCCTCCGGGTTGATGCCGGCGTCGCGGAAGGCCATCGCCATGCAGCGTGCGGGGCCTTCGCCGTTCTCGCTGGGCGCGGTCATGTGGAAGGCGTCGGAGGACGCGCCGAATCCTGCCAGCTCGCAGTAGATGCGCGCGCCGCGGGCCTTGGCGTGCTCGTACTCCTCCAGCACCAGGATGCCGGCGCCGTCGCCCAGCACGAAGCCGTCGCGTTCGGCATCCCACGGCCGCGAGGCGCGGGTGGGATCGTCGTTGCGGGTGCTCATCGCCTTCATCGCGCAGAAACCGCCCATCGCGGTCGGCGAGCTGCCGCGCTCGGCGCCGCCGGCGAACATCACGTCGGCATCGCCGTACTGGATCATCCGCATCGCCATGCCGATGCTGTGGTTGGCGGTCGCGCAGGCGGACACGGCCGAGAACGTCGGCCCCTTGATCCCGGTCGCCAGCGACAGCTGGCCCGGCATCATGTTGATGATGGTGGAGGGAATGTAGAACGGGCTGATCTTGCGAACCCCGCCTTCGTGCAGCTTGACCGCGGTTTCCTCGATCCCCCAGATGCCGCCGATGCCGGCGCCGATCAGCGCGCCGATGCGCTCGGCATTGGCTTCGGTCACTTCCAGCCCGGCATCGTCCTTCGCCATCAGCGAAGCGGCCATGCCGTAGTGGATGAAGTGGTCCATCTTCTTGGCGTCCTTCGGGTTCACCCAGCGGGTGATGTCGAAGTCGCGCACCTCGCCGGCGATGCGGGTGGGATAGGTGCCGGCATCGAAGCCTTCCACCATGCCGATCCCGGAGCGGCCGTTGACGATGCCGTCCCAGTTGCTGGCCAGGTCGTTGCCCAGCGGCGAGACGATGCCCATGCCCGTGACCACCACGCGTCGCTTGCCCATCGCCTTCTCCTCCACGCCTTCGTTACGTTCGATGCAAATACAGGGGGCCGCATGCGCGGCCCCCGGGGTACAGCTGGCGGACGCCGGGCTTACGCCTTGACGTGGGCCTTGATGTAGTCGATCGCAGCCTGCACGGTGCTGATCTTTTCCGCATCTTCGTCCGGGATTTCGCACTCGAACTCTTCCTCGAGCGCCATCACCAGCTCCACGGTGTCCAGCGAGTCAGCGCCCAGGTCGTCGACGAACGACGCGCTGTTGGTGACATCTTCTTCCTTGACGCCCAGTTGCTCGACGACGATCTTCTTGACGCGCTCTTCGATGTTGCTCATGTGGGTTGCTCCTCCCGGAAATCGGGTCGTTCAGTGGTTAAGTGTACGGGAAAGCCGGGCGGCATGAAGACAGGCCAGCCGGCGGGAAATCACGGCATGTACATGCCGCCGTTGACGTGCAGGGTCTCGCCGGTGATGTAGGCCGCCGACGGGCCGGCGAGGAACGCCACCGCGCGGGCGATGTCGGCCGGCTCGCCCAGGCGTCCAAGCGCGATCTGGCCCAGCATCGCTTCCTTCGCAGCCTCCGGCAGGTCGGCGGTCATGTCGGTGGCGATGAAGCCGGGCGCGACCACGTTGACGGTGATCCCGCGCGAGCCGATTTCTTTCGCCAGCGACTTGCTGAACGCGATGATGCCGGCCTTGGCCGCGGCGTAGTTGGCCTGGCCGGCGTTGCCGGTCACGCCGATCACCGAGGCGATGTTGACGATGCGGCCCTTGCGCGCCTTCATCATCCCGCGCAGCACCGCTTTCGACGCGCGGTACACGCTGGTCAGGTTGGTATCGAGGATGGCCTGCCAGTCCTCGTCCTTCATCCGCATCAGCAGGTTGTCGCGGGTGATGCCGGCGTTGTTGACCAGGATGGAGATCGCGCCGAATTCGCTGGATACGGCCTCCACCAGCGCCTCGATGGCGCCGGCCTCGTTGACGTCGAGCCGGCGGCCGTGGCCGCCGCGTGCAGCCAGCCGCTCGCCGATCGCCTGCGCGCCGGCGTCGCTGGTGGCGGTACCGATCACGGTGGCGCCCAGCGCCGCCAGTTCGTCGGCAATCGCCGCGCCGATCCCGCGCGATGCGCCGGTGACCAGCGCGACTTCACCCTTCAGCAACAACTCGCTCATGCCTTCCATTCCTCGATGGCGCCGGCGAACTCCGCCGGCGTGCCCAACGCGCGGGCGTCGAGCGATTTGTCGATGCGCTTGACCAGGCCGGTCAGCACCTTGCCCGGGCCGCACTCGGCGATCCGGGTGACCCCGCGCGCGGCCAGCGCCTGCACGCAGCCGGTCCACTGCACCGGCAGGTAGAGCTGGCGCACCAGCGCGTCGCGGATCGCGTCGACGCTGTCGTGCGCACGGGCATCCACGTTCTGCACCACCGGCAACGCCGGCAGCTTCCATTCCAGCCCGGCCATGGTCTGCGCCAGCCGGTTGGCCGCCTCGCGCATCATCGGCGTGTGCGACGGCACGCTGACCGCCAGCTTCACCGCCTTGCGCACGCCCTTTTCCTGCAGCAGCGCCAGCGCGCGGTCCACCGCCGCGGCGTCGCCACCGATCACGACCTGGCCGGGCGAGTTGTAGTTGGCCGGCACCACCACCTGCGCGCCGGAGGCTTCGGTGCAAATGGCTTCGACCAGCGCATCCTCGGCACCCAGCACGGCCGCCATGGCGCCGGTACCGGCCGGTGCGGCATCCTGCATCAGCTGGCCGCGGATGCGCACCAGATGCGCGCCGTCCTGCAGCGACAACGCGCCGGCGGCGACCAGCGCGGTGTATTCGCCCAGGCTGTGGCCGGCCAGCACCGACGGCATCGCGCCGCCCTGCTCGCTCCACAGCCGCCATACCGCCACGCCCGCCGCCAGCAGCGCCGGCTGGGTGTATTCGGTGCGGTTCAGCATTTCCTCGGGGCCGCCCTGCGACAGCGCCCACAGGTCCACGCCGGCACCTTCGGAGGCCTCCTGGAACGTGGCCTTCATCGAAGGATGCAGTTCGGCCAGTTCGGCCAGCATGCCGACCGCCTGCGAGCCCTGGCCCGGGAACACCAGGGCAACCGGATTGGATTGAATGGCTTCGCTCACGCTATGCAAACCGTGCAGAGGGGGCACAGGACGGAGTCCTGCGATGGGGCGGGCATGATACGAGCAATTGCTCTAGCCCGTCTGTACCGGGGCGTATTGGGGGACCGGGTCGTGGCCGGCATCGCGCCTCAGTAGCGCAGCAGCGCCGAACCCCAGGTGAAGCCGCCGCCGAATGCTTCCAGCAGCACCAGCTGGCCGCGCTGCACCCGGCCCGAGCGCACCGCCTCGTCCAGCGCCAGCGGCACCGAGCCGGAGGAGGTGTTGCCGTGCTTGTCCACGGTGACGATCACACGGTCCATCGGCATGGCCAGCCGCTTGGCGGTGGCTTCGATGATGCGCAGGTTGGCCTGGTGCGGCACCAGCCAGTCCAGCGCAGTGCGGTCCAGCCCGTTCGATTCCAGCGCTTCCTCGACCACCGAGTCCAGCGCCTTCACCGCGTGCTTGAACACCTCGTTGCCGGCCATCATCACCCGCACGCCGGCGTTCTCTTCTTCCGGCTTGAAGCCGACGGAGACGCCCACCGGGTTACCCAGCAGCTCCGCCTTGCTGCCGTCGGCATGCATGTGGGTGCTGAGGATGCCGGTGTCGGTATCGGCCTTGAGCACCACCGCGCCGGCGCCGTCGCCGAACAGCACGCAGGTGCCGCGGTCGTTCCAGTCCAGCATGCGGGTCAGGGTTTCGGCGCCGATCACCAGCGCAGTCTTCGCTGCGCCGGAACGGATGAACTTGTCGGCGATGGTCAGCCCGTAGATGAAGCCGGAGCACGCGGCGTTGACGTCGAACGCCGGGCAGCCGGCGACGCCCAGCTTGTGCTGGATCAGGCAGGCGGTGGAGGGGAAGATCAGGTCCGGGGTGGTGGTGCCGACCACGATCAGGTCGATGTCCGCCGCGGCGACACCGGCGGCCTCCAGCGCGCGCAGCGCGGCCTGGTAGCCGAGGTCGCTGGTGGTCTGGCCTTCCGCCGCCACGTGGCGCTCGCGGATGCCGGTACGTGCGGCGATCCACTCGTCGCTGGTGTCCACCATCTTCGCCAGGTCGTCGTTGGTCAGCACCTTCTCGGGCAGGTAGCTGCCGGTGCCGGCGATGCGGGCGTAGATGCGGCTTTCGGTCTGGCTCATGCGAACGGCAACTCCCCTGATCAAGCGGACAAGATTAGCCGATGCGGGGCGCGGGCGCGGCCGAGGCCACCGCCGGGGCCGCCGCCACCGGGATTGCAGGCGCAGAAACGCCAACGGCCGCGCCATGGGGCGCGGCCGGGCGTGGTGCGTCGTGACGCCGGCCTTGCGGCCGACGGATCACTCTTCGTCAGCCACCTTGGTCTTCGGCACGATGACCTGCTTGCCGCGGTAGTAGCCGTCGGCGGTCACGTGGTGGCGCAGGTGGGTCTCGCCGCTGGTCGGGTCGGTGGCCAGCTGCTTGGCGGACAGGGCGTCATGGGCGCGGCGCATGCCACGGCGGGACGGGGAAACGCGGGACTTCTGGACAGCCATCGGACAACTCCAAGAAAAACGTATGTGACGCGCGATGCGGCGATTATCGCACTATTCCTTCTTCCACCCGGTCAACGCCGCGAACGGGTTGGCCTGGGCGGTTTCCTCCACGGTGGGCGCGAAATCGCGCTCGACCGCTTCGGCATCGGGCGAGACCGGCACCACCGGCAACGCCAGAATCAATTCGTCCTCGACCAGCTCGGCCGGCCGCAGCAAGCCGTCGGCGGGCACCAGCAGCGGCTCGTATTCCGGCGGCAGGGCCGCTTCGTCGGCCTCGTCGCGGATCAAGCCCAGCCGCTGCACCAGCCGCACCGGTTGCAGGAACCGCTGCAGGCTGCGCTGGCATTCCAGCGGCAACTCCGCATCGATCCGCAGCTCGACGTGGGGCACCTTCAGGCTGTCGGTATCGAAGGCCAGCATGTAGCGGACCTCGCCTTCGGCATCGACCAGGCTGCCGCGCAGCCGGGTCATCGCCGCCAGCGGAATCCTGCCCTCGAACTCGCGCCGCGCCGCCACCATGCGCCAGGCATCCAAGACTTCTGGCACCCGGCTTGTCGACTGTTCGGACATAAGCCGCAAAATGCTACGCGCCACGCCGGTTCCTGTCAAACCAACCCGTGGGTGGGCCACGGCGGCGGTCCTTGCCGGTTTGCGGCTCCGGACGGCCTCGCGCAGACTGCGCCGATGGAAATCCTCCTGCCGATGCTCTTCCTCGTGCTCGCCGGCGGCGCGACCTGGCTGGCGCTGCGCCTGCGGCGCGGCAGCCGTGGCCGACAGCAGGCGATCTCGCAGCTACTGGACGCCGCCGATGCGCTGGAGTCCCGCCTGCGTGCGGCACGCGCCGAGATCGAGGCGGTCGCCGGCAGCGACGAGAACCCGGTGCGCGCGGCCATGCAGGAGCTGCTGCGGCAGCGGCTGTGGCTGCAGGACAACGCCGAGCGCGCCAGCCTGGAACAGCTGCACGGCGTGCGCGATGCGCTGGACGCCGCCCGCGCCAGCATCGAGCGGCAGCTGCAGCGGGTCGATCGCGCCCGCGCCGGGGCGGCCTGACCGATGCCCCGACTGACCCTCGCCTCGACCTCGCGCTACCGCCGCGAACTGCTGGAACGGCTGCGCCTGCCCTTCGCGGTGGCCCGTCCGGAGGTGGATGAAACCGCCCTGCCCGGCGAAACCCCGCTGGCGCTGGCCATTCGCCTGGCCGAGGCCAAGGCGCAGGCGGTGGCCCGCACCCTGACCGGCGACAGCTGGGCGCTGGGTTCGGACCAGGTCGCCGACCTCGACGGCCGGCCGCTGGGCAAGCCGGGCGGCCGCAACGCCGCCATCGCCCAGCTGCGGGCGATGTCCGGCGGCATGGTGCGTTTCCATACCGCGCTGTGCCTGGCCCATGCCGACGGCCGCGCGCTGGCCGCCATCGACCTCACCGAGGTGCGCTTCCGCGCGTTGGCCGACGCCGAGATCGAGCGCTACGTGGATGCCGAGCAGCCGTTCGACTGCGCCGGCAGCTTCAAGTCGGAAGGGCTGGGCATCGCGCTGTTCGAGTCCATCGACAACCGCGACCCGACCGCGCTGATCGGACTGCCGCTGATCGCCACCTGCACGCTGCTGCGACAGGCGGGATTCCCCCTGCCCTGAGCGCGCGCCGTCACTCGGCTGTGGTTTGGTCGAACGGCGCGAAGCCCCAGCGACGGAGCAGCACCAAACGCTGCCGTGCGGCATCGGCGCGGTCGCCATAGGCCTGCGCCAGCAGGGCGTCGTCCAACGCCGGCCAGCCAGCGCGGATCTGCGTGGCGTAAGCAACTGCGCGCTGGTGCGTGGTCGAGGCCTTCTTCGCCAGATGCACGCCGTTCACCGCCGCGAACAGCAGCGTCACCAGCAACAGCCCCCGCAGCCGGCGCCACGCCCAGCCGGCATC
>JANJSW010000239.1 GCA_024711415.1 Thermomonas sp.
GACGCCCGCGCGAGGCGGGCGTCGTGGCAGGCGCTGCGGTGGCGAAATCAGCGGCCGAGTTCGAACACCATCTCCACGCTGACCGACACCGAGCTTTCACCCGGCGCCACCGCGGTTTCCTTGGCGTAGCCGGCATCGGCCGACATCGCCCGCAGCATCGGCATCGGCGGGCGCGGCAGGCTGGCGCCGCCTTCGCTGATGCTGACGATGCGCCGGATCTTCAGGCCCAGCGTGTCGGCATAGGTCTGCGCCTGTGCCTGCGCTTTCTTGACCGCGGCGACGCGGGCTTCGTCGAGCGCCGCCTCCGGTTTGTCGATGCCGAAGCTGGGCCCGTTGATCTGGTTGGCGCCCTGCGCCACCAGCGTGTCCAGCACCTTGCCCAGTTTGCCCAGCTCGCGCACCTTCACGTTGACCGTGTTGCTGGCCTGGTAGCCGACGATCGCCGGCGGCATGTTTTCCACGTACTTGTACTGCGGGTTGAGGTTGATCCCGCTGGTCTGGATATCGCGCGCCGCGATCCCGGCCGCACGCAGCGCCGCCATCACCTTGTCCATCTGGTCGGCGTTGTCGCGCATCGCCCCGTTGGCGTCGGCGGCCTGGGTCACCACGCCGGTGGAAATGGTGGCGATGTCCGGCGTGCGGCTGGCCTCGGCGCTGGCGGACACCGACAGCAGCGTGCCCGCCTGCGCGGCGGCGCCGACATCGGCAGGGGTCTGGGCGTTGGCGGTCATGGGCAGGGCCGTGGCAAGGGCGAGGGCAAGGAACAGCGGACGCAGGGTCATGATGGACTCCCATGGAGGATGGTGGAAAGGATGTACCTGCCGGGGGTGAACGGCCGGTGAGCCGCAGCGGGGTTGCGCGCCTGCGCCGGTACGGTGCGCAGTCAGCCACGGGTTAGACTTCCGGGATGCTGCATCTTGCCTCGCGTTCGCCCCGCCGCGCCGAACTGCTGGCCCGCCTCGGGCTGGAATTCGGCCTCCTCGACCTCGATGTCCCCGAACAGCGCGGGGCAGGCGAGCCCGCGGCCGACTACGTGCGCCGGGTGGCGCGCGAAAAGGCCGGTGCCGGGCTGCTGGAAGTGGTGGCGGTGCCGGGCGCGGTGGTATTGGGCTCCGATACCGAGGTCATCCTTGGCGATCGCGTGTTCGGCAAGCCGGTCGACGCTGCCGATGCGGCGGAGATGCTGCGCGCGCTGTCCGGCCGCACCCACGAGGTGCTGACCGCCGTGTCGCTGGTCTCGGCCGGGCGCGAAGCGCAGGCCGCGGTGCTGACCCGGGTGACCGTGGAGACGCTGTCGGACGATGCCATCGCCCGCTACCTGGCCTGCGGCGAATGGCAGGGCAAGGCTGGCGCCTACGCCATCCAGGGCCGCTTCGAGGCGCATGTGCAGCGGCTGGATGGCAGCTATTCCGGGGTCATGGGCCTGCCGCTGCACGAAACCGCAGGCCTGCTGCGCCAGTTCGGGCTGCTGCCATGAGCGAGGAGTTGCTGGTCAACGTGACCCCGCGCGAAACCCGCGTCGCGGTGGTCGAGAACGGCATGCTGCAGGAGCTGCACATCGAGCGCGGCAGCCAGCGCGGCGTGGTCGGCAACATCTACAAGGGCAAGGTGCAGCGGGTGATGCCCGGCATGCAGGCCGCGTTCGTGGACATCGGCCTGGAGCGCGCCGCCTTCCTGCACGCCAACGACATCTTCCGCAGCGCGCCGCTGGACGCGGTGGCCGGCGACGACGCCCCGGCCGCGCCGCCGCCGCAGATGCAGATCCCCATCGCCGACCTGCTGCGCGACGGCGCCGAGGTGGTGGTGCAGGTGGTCAAGGACCCGATCGGCAGCAAGGGCGCGCGGCTGACCACCCAGATCAGCATCCCCTCGCGCTATCTGGTGCTGCTGCCGCGTTCGAAGGTGGTCGGCATCTCCGCGCGCATCGAGGACGATGCCGAACGCGCCCGCCTCAAGACCCTGATGGCCGAGCTGACCGCCGGTGGCGCCGGCCATGGCTACATCGTCCGCACCAATGCCGAAGGCCAGCCGGCCGAGGCGCTGGCCGAGGACATCGCCTACCTCGGCCGGGTGTGGGAGCTGATCGAGCGCAATGCCGCCGAGGCGAAGGTAGGCAGCCGCGTGTACGAGGACCTGAGCCTGCCGCTGCGCGCGGTGCGCGACCTGATCCGCCGCGACGTCGACAAGGTCAAGGTGGATTCGCGCGAGACCTGCGAGCGCCTGCGCGAGTTCGCCGCGCGCTACATGCCGGCGCTGGCCGACAAGGTGGAGCACTATACCGGCGCGCGCCCGGTATTCGACATGTACGGGGTGGAGGACGAGATCCAGCACGCGCTGGAAAAAGAGGTTCCGCTGAAGTCCGGCGGCTACCTCGTCATCGACCAGACCGAGGCGATGACCACGGTCGACGTGAACACCGGCAGCTTCCTCGGCCAGCGCAACCTCGAGGAGACGGTGTACCGCACCAACCTCGAAGCCGCACAGGCGGTGGCGCGCCAGCTGCGGCTGCGCAACCTGGGCGGCATCATCATCATCGACTTCATCGACATGCACGATGCCGAGCACCGCCGGCAGGTGCTGCGCACGCTGGAGAAGTCGCTGGCGAAGGACCACGCCAAGACCACGGTCTACGATTTCTCGCCGCTGGGGTTGGTGGAGATGACCCGCAAGCGCACGGTGGAATCGCTGGAGCGCCAGCTGTGCGAGCCCTGCCACGAATGCGGCGGGCGCGGCATGCTCAAGACCGCGGAGACCGTGACCTACGAGATCTTCCGCGAGATCGTGCGCGCGGTGCGCCAGTTCGACGCCGCGCGGCTGCTGGTGATCGCATCGCCCAGCGTGGTGGCGCGGATCACCGACGAGGAGTCGAACGCGGTGGCCGAGCTGGAGGAGTTCATCGGCAAGTCGATCCGCTTCCAGGCCGATGCGCAGTACCTGCAGGAGCAGTTCGATGTGGTGCTGCTCTGAAGTCAGGCGTTGACATGATGGGCATGCCTTGGCGCCACCGCCTGCGTCTGCTGCGCCGCGGCGCCTGGTACGCGCTGGTGGCGATGCTGGTGCTGGCGGCGCTGGGCAACGGCGTCGGCAGCCAGCTGCTGCCGCTGGCGGAGCGTCATCCGGAACGCATCGCGGCATGGCTGGGTGAGCGCGCCGGCCGGCCGGTCGCGTTCGACCACGTGACGACCCAGTGGACCCGGCGCGGGCCGCTGCTGCGGTTGGACAACCTGCGCGTCGGCGATCCCGCCAATCCGCTGCGGATCGGTGATGCCGAGGTGCTGGTGGCGCAGTACGCCGGCCTGCTGCCGGGGCGTTCGTTCACCGAGCTGCGCCTGCGCGGGGTGGACCTGACCCTGCAGCGCAGCGCCGACGGCCAGTGGCAGGTGCGCGGGCTGCCCGGCCAGCAGGCCGGCGGCGATCCGCTGGAGGCGCTGTCGAACCTGGGCGAACTGCAGCTGGCGCAGGC
>JANJSW010000252.1 GCA_024711415.1 Thermomonas sp.
GACCTGCTGCCGCAGGTGCATGCACTCGCGGACCGGCTGCTGGCGGAAGCGCCGCAGCTGGCGGATCGCATCGTCGATCGCTGGATCGGTGGCGCGGCGCGCTTTGCCGCCGCGTAGCGGTCAGACCTCGCAGGCGGGGTCGGCGCCGCAATAGATGCCATGCAGGGTCTCGATGACGCGCAGCGCCGGGCCATCGGCCAGCGCGTAGAGGATCGTCTGCCCGTCACGCCGCGTGTTCACCAGGCCGTCGTTGCGCAGCACCGCCAGGTGCTGCGAGAGCGCCGACTGGCTGAGGTCCACCTTGGCATTGAGTTCGCCCACCGAACGCTCGCCACCAAACAGCAGGCACAGCAGCATCAGCCGCTTGTCGTTGGCCAGCGCGCGCAACAGGCGCGCGGCATCGCCGGCGTGGGCGCGCATGGCTTCCGGATCCATGTTGACGGCCGCGGACGAAGGGGGAGAGGAGGGGGCGGGCATGTAGCGGAGAGAGGAAGCGGGTGGGGTATGGCTTGAATTTATATCAGTTGACACTAATATAAGCAACAGCTAATTTATCTATGCCGATTCGGCAGACCGGGGGTGGAAGATGGCCAGGATTGTGGTGATGGGCGCCGGGCTTGGTGGCATGAGCGCGGCCTACGAGCTTCGCGAAACGCTGGGCAAGGGGCACGAGATCGTGCTGGTAGGCAACGGCGACAGCTTCGGCTTCACGCCGTCCAACCCTTGGCTGGCGGTGGGCTGGCGCAAGCGCGACGAGATCAGCCTGGACGTGGCCGAACACGTCGGCCGCCACGGCATCCGTTTCGACGGCAGTGGCGTGGCGCAGATCGATGCCGCCGGCGATGCCGTGGTCACCGGCAAGGGCGAGCGCATCGGCTACGACTACCTGCTGGTCTGCACCGGCCCGAAGCTGGCCTTCGAGGAAGTGCCCGGCACCGGCCCGGACGCCGGCTTCACCCAGTCGGTCTGCACCACCCCGCACGCCGCGCATGCGTGGGAGGCCTACCAGGCCTTCCTGCAAAATCCCGGCCCGGTCGTGATCGGCGCGGTGCAGGGCGCCAGCTGCTTCGGCCCGGCCTACGAGTTCGCCATGATCCTTGATGCCGACCTGCGCAAGCGCAAGCTGCGCGACAAGGTGCCGATGACCTTCGTCAGCAGCGAGCCGTACATCGGCCACATGGGGCTGGGCGGCGTCGGCGACTCCAAGGGATTGATGGAGTCGGAGATGCGCCAGCGCCACATCAAGTGGGTCGTCAACAGCAAGGTGACCCAGGTGCGCGATGGCGAAATGACCGTGGTGCCGCACGACGAAAAGGGCCAGCCGCAGGAGTCGCTGCAGCTGCCGTTCGCCTTCGCCATGCTGCTGCCGGCGTTCAAGGGCGTGGACGCGGTCGCCGCGGTCGACGGCCTGTGCAACCCGCGCGGCTTCGTGATCGTGGACAAGCACCAGCGCAGCCCCAGGTATCCGAAGATCTTCTCGGCCGGCGTGTGCGTGGCGATCCCGCCGGTGGAAGCCACGCCGGTGCCGACCGGTGCGCCCAAGACCGGCTTCATGATCGAGTCGATGGTCACCACCATCGTGCGCAACATCCAGGCCGAACTGAAGGGCGAGACGCCGGACTTCGAAGGCACCTGGAACGCGGTCTGCCTGGCCGACATGGGCGATACCGGCGCGGCCTTCGTGGCGCTGCCGCAGATCCCGCCGCGCAACGTGACCTGGACCAAGATCGGCAAGTGGGTGCATCTGGCCAAGATCGGCTTCGAGAAGTACTTCCTCTACAAGATGCGCAACGGCACCAGCGAACCGATCTACGAGAAATACATCCTCGGTCTGCTCGGCATCGAGCGGCTGAAGGACGTCAAGCGTTCCAACTGAATCCAGACCCCCCCAAAGGAGAAATGACATGACCCTCGATCGAGCCGTACAGGCATTCGCCGGCGTGATGGTGCTGGTCAGCGTGCTGCTGACCCAGTTCGTCCACCCCAACTTCTTCTGGCTGACCGTGTTCATCGGCGCCAACCTGTTCCAGTCCGCGTTCACCGGCTTCTGTCCCGCAGGGATGGTAATGAAGAAGCTCGGTATCGGTCGCGGCGACGGCGCGTCCTGCAACCGTTGCTGACGCCGCTGCCTTGGAGGAGAACATGATGCGCAAGCTGCGGCCCCTGTTGTTGCCCACCCTGCTGGCCCTGGCGGCCTGCGGCGGCGATGCTCCCGTCGCCACGCCGGCCCTGCCCAAGGACCTGGCCACGTTCACCGTGGCCGAAGGTGGCGCCTTGCCCGGACAGGGTTGGGATGGCGTGGTCGAGGCAGTGCGCCGCGCCGACCTTGCCGCGCAGACGGCGGGCCGGGTGTCGGCCGTCGCGGTGGACGTGAATGATCGCGTCCGCGCCGGCGAGGTGCTGCTGCGCATCACCGCGGTGGAGCAGGACGCCGCCGCCAACGCCGCGCGCGCCCAGCTGCGCGCAGCGGAGGCATCCGCCTCCGAAGCGGAGCAGAACTACCGGCGCTTCGCCGCGTTGGCCGAGGCGCAGTACGTGTCGAAGGCGCAGATCGACCAGGCGCGGGCGGCGCGCGACTCCGCGGTGGCGGCGCGCAACGCCGCCGCGGCGATGCTGGCGCAGGCCGCGCAGCAGTCGCAGTACACGGTGGTGCGTGCGCCGTTCGATAGCGTGGTGGCAAGGCGCGACGTCGAGCCCGGCGAGACCGTCGCCCCCGGCATGCCGCTGCTGACGGTGTACGCGCCGGACGCGCTGCGCATCGAAGTCGCCATCCCGCAGACCCGCGCCGAGGCGATCCGCAAGGATCCACGCGCGCAGGTGCTGCTGGGTGACGGTCGCAAGGTCGCGCCTTCGGAAGTGGTCGTGTTCCCGGCGGCCGATCCGGCCAGCCACAGCGTCAACGTGCGATTGAACCTGCCGTCGCTGGAGCCGCAGCCGGCGCCCGGCACCACCGCCAAGGTGGTGTTCAGCGCGGATGCGCAGGGCAGGGCCGGCACGACGGCGGCAGGCGTGCATGTTCCCGCCGCCAGCATCGCCCAGCGCGGCGAACTGTCGGGCGTGTACGTGGTGCAGGACGGTCGCCTGCTGCTGCGCCAGCTGCGGCTGGGTGCGCGCAGCGGCGATGCGGTGGAGGTGATTGCCGGATTGAAGGCCGGCGAGGTGGTGGCCAGCGATCCGGTGGCCGCCACCCAAGCGATTGCCGCGCAGCGCAAGGCAGCGGAGGCGAGCCGTGACTGACGGGCAGCGCTTCGGCATTTCCGGGCGGCTGGCGGCGGCGTTCCAGCGCAATCCGCTGACCCCCATCCTGGCGATCATGGGCCTGCTGCTGGGCCTGCTGGCGGTGGCGATCACCCCGCGCGAGGAAGAGCCGCAGATCGACGTGACGATGGCCAACGTCATCGTCCCGTTCGATGGCGCAGGCGCGCGCGACGTCGAGCAATGGGTGGCCACGCCGCTGGAACAGAAGCTTTCGGAGATCGAGGGCGTCAAGCACGTCTATTCGATCAGCCGCCCCGGCATGGCGGTGCTGACGGTCGAATTCGAAGTCGGCGTGCAGCGCCAGCCGGCGCTGGTGCGCCTGTACAACCAGGTGTTCTCGAACGCCGATTTCCTGCCGCAGCGCGCCGGCGTCGGCCAGCCCATCGTCAAGCCCAAGGGGATCGACGACGTGCCGGTGATGGCGCTGACCCTGTGGAGCGACGATCCGCACATGGACGCCACCGCGCTGGGCGAAGTGGCGCATACGCTGGAAGCCGAACTCAAGCGCGTGCCGGGCACCCGCGACGTCTACACCATCGGCGCGCCTGATCGCAGCGTGCTGGTGACGCTGGATGCGGCCAAGCTGGCCGCCTACGGCATGAGCGGCAACGATCTGGCGCAGGCGCTGCAGGCGGCCAACATGGTGCATCAGGCCGGCGAGCGCGTGGACGCGTCGCAGGGTGCGGTGCCGGTGACGGCGGGCAGCTACCTGGCCAGCGCCGAGGACGTGGCCGGGTTGGTGATCGGCAGCCATGGCGGCAAGCCGCTGCTGCTGTCCGACGTGGCGGCCATCGAGGCGCGCGGCGATCTTGCCCGCCAGTACGTCTGGCACGGCGCACCCGCGGGCCGGGCCGGGCCGAAGGCCGGCAGCGCGCCGGCGGTCACCATGGCCATCGCCAAGAAGCCGGGCAGCAATGCCAGCGACATCACCACCGCGATCGCCCAGCGCATCGAACAGCTCAAGGGCGAACTGATCCCGCAGGGCGTGCAGGTCAGCGTGACCCGCGACTACGGCGCCAGCGCCAGCGACAAGGCGCAGAAGCTGATCCAGAAACTGGTGTTCGCCACCGGCAGCGTGGTGCTGCTGGTGTTGTTCGCACTCGGCTGGCGCGAGGCCATCGTGGTCGGCGCGGCGGTGGTGCTGACGCTGGCGGTCACCCTGTTCGCCTCGAAGGTGATGGGCTTCACCCTCAACCGGGTGTCGCTGTTCGCGCTGATCTTCTCGATCGGCATCCTGGTCGATGACGCCATCGTGGTGGTGGAGAACATCCACCGGCACATGGCGCGCGGCGGCAAGACCCTGTTCGAGGCGATCCCGCCGGCCGTGGATGAAGTGGGCGGGCCGACCATCCTGGCCACCTTCACCGTGATCGCCGCGCTGATGCCGATGGCCTTCGTGTCCGGGCTGATGGGCCCTTACATGCGGCCGATCCCGATCAATGCGTCGGTGGGCATGCTGCTGTCGCTGGCCATCGCGCTGGTCGTGACGCCGTGGCTGTCGCTGAAGCTGCTGTCCCGCCACGGGCATGCGGCCGAAGGCGACCATGCGCATGAAGAAAAGCAGGCCAGCTGGTTGCATCGGCTGTTCGAGCGGGTGATGTCGCCGTTCCTGCGCGGCGACGCGGCGGCGCGCAAGCGCGGCCTGCTGTTCGCCGGCATGGCGGGGCTGGTGCTGCTGTCCGCGTCGCTGGCGGTGTTCAAGCTGGTGGTGCTGAAGATGTTGCCGCTGGACAACAAGTCCGAGGTGCAGGTGGTGGTGGACATGCCGGAGGGCAGCACGCTGGAGCAGACCAACGCGCTGCTGGCCGAGCTGGCGGCGAAGCTGGACACCGTACCGGAGGTGCTGGACTACCAGGCCTACGCCGGCACCGCCGCGCCGATCAATTTCAATGGCCTGGTGCGGCAGTATTTCCTGCGCAGCGGCAGCAATGTCGGCGACCTGCAGGTCAACCTGGTGGACAAGCACGCGCGCGACCGCCAGAGCCACGAGATCGCGCTGGCTATGCGGCCGATGCTGGCCAGGGTCGGCGCGAAATACGGCGCCTCGGTGAAGGTGGTGGAAGTGCCGCCGGGCCCGCCGGTGCTCTCGCCGCTGGTGGCCGAGGTGTACGGACCGGACTATGCCGGCCAGCGCAAGGTCGCGCTGGCGCTGGCGAAGGACCGTTTCGCGACCACCGACGGCATCGTCGACGTCGACACCAGCGTGGAGGCGGCCTCGCCGCGCGAGCAGATCGTCGTGGACCGCGAGCGCGCCGCCCGCCTGGGCGTGCCGCAGTCGGCCATCGCCGACGCCATCGCGATGGGCGTGTCCGGGCTGGACGCCACCTACGTGCACGACGGCGCTTCGAAGTACCCGCGCCCGGTGCGCCTGCGCCTGCCGGCGCAGGACCAGAGCTCGCTGGCGTCGCTGCTGGCGCTGAAGGTGCGCGGCGCGCAGGGACAGCTGGTGCCGCTGTCCGAGCTGGTGCGGGTGGAGAAAGCGACGTGGGACGGCGCCATCCACCACAAGGACGGCCTGCCGGTGGTCTACGTGACCGCGGACGAGGCCGGCGAACTGGACAGCCCGCTGTACGGCATGTTCGGCATCGTCGGCCAGCTGGATGACCACAAGGTGGCGGGGCAGCAGCTTGCGCAGACCTTCATCACCCAGCCGGCGGACACCAGCGGCTATGCGGTGAAGTGGGACGGCGAGTGGCAGATCACCTACGAAACCTTCCGCGACATGGG
>JANJSW010000271.1 GCA_024711415.1 Thermomonas sp.
AGCGCCAGGCCGGCCAGCGGCTTGCCGTCGTCGGAATCGGGGTGCTCCATGAACAGCTAGCCGAAGCTCGTCCCGCCCTGCAGCCACGCCAGCATCGGGGCGATGCGGTCGCTCGGATCGAGCCCGCTCAGTTCGGCCAGCGGGCGCAGCTTCTGCCGCGCGAAGATCAATTCCGAAAACGGCAGCGCACGATCCAGCGCTTCGCCGTCTTCGCAGAAAAACACCACGTAGCCGCTGTCGCGCTCGGTGCGCGCATAGCCGGCGATGCCGGCCTGCGCGGCGCGTTCGGTCAGTTCGCCGGCCAGCTCCGGTTCGAAGCCCTGGCGGCAGTAGCACAGCAGCGCGTCAATAATTCGGTCCGCCCAGTTCGCCGTAGGTCTTCAGTACCGCGCAGGCGGCGTCGCGCTGCACGTCGCGCACCACCTCTATCCCGCGCCTGTTGAGTTCGCCCACCCAGTCCGCCGGCAGCGGCCCTTCGTCGAAGGCGGTCAGCGCCATCACGTCCTCGGCGCGGGCACCTATCAGCAGGCGGTCGATGCCGGCCCAGATGGTGGCGCCGTAGCACTGGCAGCAGGGTTGCGCGGAGGTGGCAAGGGTGACCGGGCCGCCGAGTTCGTTGAGGCGGAACTGCTGCAGGCGCTGCTGCGCCAGCATGTAGGCCATGGTTTCCGCATGCGCCAGCGAACAACTCTGGCGCACCACCCGGTTCACGCCCACCGCGACCAGCTGGTGCTGCGGGCTGAACACCGCCGCGCCGAACGGGCCGCCGCTCTGGCGCTCCACGTTGTGTTTCGACAGTTCGATGGCGAACGCGACCTTGGCCTCGTCGCTGGAGAAGTCGCGGCCGGCCACGTCCAGCTCCAGCACCCAGATGGGCAGGGTGATGTGCAGCTGCGCGGGAAGCGGCATCGCCATGTCAGGCCTTCTGCGCCCAGGTGTCGCGCAGGGTCACGCTGCGGTTGAACACCGGCGCATCGGCCTTGTGGTCGTAGCGATCGGCGACGAAATAGCCCAGGCGCTCGAACTGGAAGCCCTGCTCGTTTGCCGCCTGCGCCGCCGCCGGCTCCACGTAACCCGTCACCACCTTGCGCGAATCGGGATTGAGGTAGTCGACGTAGGTCTTGCCGCCTTCGTCGTTGTCGGGATCGGCCACGGTGAACAGACGGTCGTACAGGCGCACTTCCGCCGCCACCGCGTGCTTCGCGCTGACCCAGTGGATGGTGCCCTTGACCTTGCGGTTGGCGCCTTCCATGCCGGGACGCGATTCCGGGTCCAGCGTGCAGCGCAGTTCCACCACGTGGCCATCGGCGTCCTTGATGGCCTCATCGCAGCGGACGATGCCGGCCCCGCGCAGGCGCACTTCACCGCCGAGGGTGAGGCGCTTGAAACCCTTCGGCGGCACTTCCTCGAAATCCTCGCGCTCGATCCACAGTTCGCGCGAGAACGGGATGCTGCGTTCGCCCTGCGACTCGTCCTTGGGGTGGTTGGCGAAGGTCAGGGTTTCCTCGTGGCCTGCGTCGAGGTTGGTCAGCACGAGCTTCAGCGGATCGATCACCGCCATGCGGCGCGGCGCGTGCGCGTCGAGGTCGTCGCGCAGCGCGCCTTCCAGGATGGAGATGTCCAGCAGCGAGTTCTGCTTGCTGATGCCGACGCGCTCCACCATCAGCTTCAGCGCCGAGGGCGTGTAGCCGCGGCGGCGGATGCCCTGCAGGGTGGGCATCCGCGGGTCGTCCCAGCCATCCACCAGCTTGTCGGTGACCAGCGCCATCAGCTTGCGCTTGCTCATCACCAGGTAGTTGAAGTTCAGCCGCGAGAACTCGATCTGGCGGGGCTTGCCGGCTTCCTTCGGCAGGCCCTTGGCGACCAGCGGCTCCAGCAGCTCGGGGTTGCCGGCCAGGTCCACGTGGTCCACGCACCAGTCGTACAGCGGGCGATGGTCCTCGAACTCCAGCGTGCACAGCGAATGGGTGATGCCCTCGACGGCATCGCCCAGCGCGTGGGCGAAGTCGTACATCGGGTAGATCGGCCACTCGTTGCCGGTGTTCTGGTGTTCGACGTGCTTGATCCGGTACAGCGCCGGATCGCGCAGGTTGATGTTGCCGCTGGCCATGTCGATCTTCGCGCGCAGGGTGCGCGCGCCGTCCGGGAACTCGCCCGCGCGCATGCGTCGGAACAGGTCGAGGTTCTCCTCGACGCTGCGCTCGCGGAACGGCGAATTGCGGCCCGGCTCGACCAGGCTGCCGCGGTATTCGCGCACCTGTTCGGCGGACAGGTCGCAGACGAAGGCCTTGCCGTCGCGGATCAGCTTCTCGGCGGCGAGGTAGTACACGCCGAAGTAGTCCGAGGCATGGCGCAGGCTGTGCCAGTCGAAGCCCAGCCAGCGCACGTCGTCCTGGATGGCGCGCACGTATTCGGGGTCTTCGCGCGCCGGGTTGGTGTCGTCCAGGCGCAGGTTGCAGACGCCGCCGAACTCCTGGGCGACGCCGAAGTCCAGGCAGATCGCCTTGGCGTGGCCGATGTGCAGGTAACCATTGGGTTCCGGCGGGAAGCGCGTCTTGATCGCGCCGTGCTTGCCGGAGGCGAGGTCGTCCCTGACGATCTGGCGGATGAAGTCGGTGCGGACGGGGGCGTC
>JANJSW010000322.1 GCA_024711415.1 Thermomonas sp.
AGATTGGTCGACAGCCGGCCGATCACGCGATAGTCATCCGGATACAGCGCCAGATACTGTTCCGCGGAGCGGAAGTAGGCGGCCGGGCCGTCGTTCGACGCCAGCATCAGTACCACCATCTGCCGTTCCTGCGGTGACAGCCGCTGCGGCAACGACAGCGCCTTGCGCCATGCCTCGCCCGCCTTCGCCACTTCCCCCAGCGAGGCGTGCAGGCGCGCGATGTCGGCATAGGCCAGCGCGAACTGCGGGTCCAGCTGCAGCGCACGCCGGTACAGGCCCAGCGCCTGCTCGCGGTCGCGCGAGGTGTTGACGACGTTGCGCGCCACCGCGAACGCCTTCAGCGCATCCAGGCTGGGGGTGGCCACGTTCGGCAGCGGCACCGAGGTCTTCTGCACATTCTGCATCGCTTCGCCGAGCTTTTCGCGCAGCTGGTCGGTGACGTCGTCGATGGAGCCCAGCGCCGATTCGATGCCCTTGCCGTCGGCGGATACCGCGTACACGGTGGTCTGGGTGTGCGGGTCGACGACCTCGGCGCTGACCCGCAGGCGGCCGCCGACTTCGGCCACGGTGGGCAGCAGCAGCGCACGCGCGCCGTCGCGCAGGGCGATTTCCGAACCCAGCGCGCGGTCCACCGCTGCGTCCGGCTTGCGCTGCATGCGCTGCAGGGTGTCGCGCACCTTGAGGTCGCCCAGCACGTTGACGTAGCGCGACTGCTCCAGGCTGATCCGGAACGCCTGCTCCAGCGCCTCGTCCAGGCGCGGGTCGCCGGTGAGGTTGCGCAGGTCGCCGACCACCACCCAGTCGCGTTCGGCGAAGGCGATGGCCGGCTTCGGCTGGGCCAGGAACCACGCGCCGATGGCCATGCCGGCCACCAGCAGGGCTTCCGCCGCCAGCGCCACCGGCCGCCGCCACAGCGGCAGGTCGCGCCAGGCCTTGGGCGTATGCGCGGGGATGCGCAGCGGCGCCAGGCCGGGCTCGCCGACTTCGTGGACCTCCTGCGCTTCGGGAACCCCCTTGAAACGCCAGCGGCCGTAGGACTTCCACACCAGCAGTTCGCCGCGCTCGCCCAGTTCGCGCGCGGCGCGGTGGGCCAGCGGTTCGGCGGTGGCCGACAGCAGGATCTGGCCCGGCCGCGCCAGCGTCATCAGCCGGCCCGCCAGCGGCTTGGCCAGGCCTTCGACTTCCATCGACTTGGCGCCCAGCCGCACCGCATCAGCGCTGTTCTCCCACACCAGCACCTCGCCCACGTGCAGGCCGGCGCGCGCCTGCAGCGGTTGGTTGAGCTGCATCTCGCGGCCCAGGTCGCGCAGGCCGCGGGCGTAGTCGAGGGCGAAGGCGAGGCCGTCGATGGGGCGTTCGAACAGCAGCAGCAGGCCGTCGCTGCGGTCGATCAGCCGGCCGTGCCAGCGCTGCTGCAGCTCCAGCACCAGCCGATCATGGGCGCGGAACAACGCGGCCGCGGCGGCATCGCCCAACCGCTCCACCAGATGGGTGGAATCCACCAGGTCGGTGAGCAGGAGCGTGCGGACCTGCGGTGCGCCGGCGTCCTGCATCGCACCGTCAGTCCAGCCACTCGACACAGTCGCCGCCGTTGCGCTTGGCCCGGTACAGGGCGTCGTCAGCCAGCGCGTACCAGTGCTCCCACCCGGCGCGGCTGTCCGCCCCGATCAGGCAGGCGCCGATGCTGAGCGTGGTCATCTGCGGCGGGCTGTTGTGCATGCGCTCGAGCATGCGCGCACTGTCGGTGACGTAGCCGGCGATCCGCTCCGCCTCGTCGCGGGTGTGGCCGCTCAGGACCAGGCAGAATTCGTCGCCGCCCAGCCGGCAGACGATGTCGTCGGCACCGGCCACGGCACGCAGCAGGTTGGCCACGGCCTGCAGGACGCGGTCGCCCGCCAGGTGGCCGTAGGTGTCGTTGATCGACTTGAAGCGGTCGCAGTCCACCAGCACCAGCACATGGCCGTCCAGTCCGCCGGCCTGCAGGCGCTGCTCCACGTGGGCGGCGAAACCGCGCCGGTTGGTCAGCCCGGTGAGCTCGTCGGTGCGGGTCAGCGCCTCGGACTCGTCCAGCCGATTGGTGGCCGACCGCAGCGCGTCCAGCGCTTCCTGCAGGTCCTGGTTGCGCCGGCGCAGGCGCGCGATCAGCGCCTGTTCGTT
Organism: Thermomonas sp.; assembly: GCA_024711415.1. Classification (GTDB taxonomy): domain Bacteria; phylum Pseudomonadota; class Gammaproteobacteria; order Xanthomonadales; family Xanthomonadaceae; genus Thermomonas. The sequence goes on from JANJSW010000322.1 coordinate 2,158, forward strand.
GAGCACCACGCGCATGATCGCGCGGCGCAGGAACTGCGCCAGCAGCGCGGGGTCGCGCTGGGCCAGCAGTTCGAATTCATCGCGCCCCAGCTCCAGCAGCTCGCCGGCCTCGGCCACCACCGCGTCGGCGCTGCGGGCGTGGTCGCCGATCAGCAGGCCGAGCTCGCCGAAGAACGCACGCGCGCCCAGCCGCTTGCCGACCAGGTCATCGCCGAAGTCCAGTTCGACCGCACCGTTGGCCACCACGTACATGGCGGCGCCGTGGTCGCCACGCCGGAACAGCTTCTGCCCGGCTTCCACCTGGCAGGACCGGGCTACCTGCGCGAACAGCGCGTACTCGTCAGGGTGCAGCGCGGACGCGCTGGCGTCCGCGCCCGTGCGGGCATCGATCATGTGCGCCAATGCTGCCACGCGCTCCCCTGTACGGCTCCGATCCCTCCGATCCAGCCGCAGGATAGCATTGCATCCGCTGCAGGATTACAGCGGTGGCGCCGGTGCCATCCCGCGGCCCGCCCGCCCCGCTGCCGCCATCGTCCGCGACCCGGCGATGGCGGAAACGGGCCCACTCAGGCGGCTGCGCGGGTGCCGGCCTGGAACTGCTCTTCCTCGGTGCTGCCCTTCAGCGCCACCGTGGACGACTTGCCGCCCTGGATGGTCTGGGTGATGGCATCGAAATAGCCGGTGCCGACCTCGCGCTGGTGCTTGACCGCGGTGAAGCCGCGCTCGGCCGCGGCGAACTCCTTTTCCTGCAGCTCGACGAAGGCGCTCATCTGCCGGCGCGCATAGCCGTGGGCGAGGTCGAACATGCCGTAGTTGAGCGCATGGAAGCCGGCCAGGGTGATGAACTGGAACTTGTAGCCGTAGCTGGCGATTTCCTTCTGGAACTTGGCGATGGTGGCGTCGTCCAGGTTCTTCTTCCAGTTGAACGACGGCGAGCAGTTGTAGGCCAGCAGCTTGCCGGGGAACTTGGCATGGATCGCCTCGGCGAACTTGCGGGCGAACTCCAGGTCGGGCTTGCCGGTCTCGCACCAGACCAGGTCGGCATACGGCGCGTAGGCGAGGCCGCGGCTGATCGCCTGGTCCAGCCCATTCTTTGTCTTGTAGAAGCCCTCGATGGTGCGCTCGCCGGTGCAGAACGGCTTGTCGTTGTCATCCACGTCGGAGGTCAGCAGGTCCGCCGCCTCGGCGTCGGTGCGGGCCACGATCAGGGTGGGCACGCCCATCACGTCGGCGGCCAGGCGCGCCGCGGTCAGCTTCTCCACCGCCTCGCGGGTGGGCACCAGCACCTTGCCGCCCATGTGACCGCACTTCTTGACGCTGGCCAGCTGGTCCTCGAAGTGCACGCCGGCGGCGCCGGCCTCGATCATGCCCTTCATCAGCTCGAAGGCGTTGAGCACGCCGCCGAAACCGGCTTCGGCATCGGCCACGATCGGCTGCAGGAAGTCGATGGAGTCGTCGCCCTCGGCATGGTGCAGCTGGTCGGCACGCAGCAGGGTGTTGTTGATGCGCTTGACCACCTGCGGCACCGAGTTGGCCGGGTACAGCGACTGGTCGGGGTACATCTCGCCGGCCAGGTTGGCATCGGCCGCCACCTGCCAGCCGGACAGGTAGATGGCCTTGAGTCCGGCCT
>JANJSW010000292.1 GCA_024711415.1 Thermomonas sp.
ACCACTCGCCGCCGTCAGGTTGGGGAACTGGAGAACTTTCACGGGTTGCGCACCTGTCGGAAAACGAAAACAGGACTACAGGAGCGCGTGCAAACGCTAAGCCCGCAATGCAAATTGCGTGAGCTAACCCACTGATATGAAAGCGAAATATCTCTAGTTATGAAGGAAAATTTCACCGGATGAAAAAAACTTTCGTGCACAAAAAAGCCCTGCTGGTGGAAAAGCCTTGTAGATCAAGGCCCCAGCAGGGCTTTTAGCCGGACTTCTAGGAGTCCGATCTTTACGTGCTCACTTGCGCATCGAGCCGAAGAACTCGTCGTTGGACTTGGTGTTCTTCATCTTGTCGAGCAGGAACTCCATCGCCGCGATCTCGTCCATCGGGTGCAGCAGCTTGCGCAGGATCCAGATCTTCTGCAGCAGGTCGGGCTCGATCAGCAGGTCTTCGCGGCGGGTGCCGGACTGGTTGACGTTGATCGCCGGGTAGACGCGCTTCTCGGTGATGCGGCGGTCCAGGTGCACTTCGCTGTTGCCGGTGCCCTTGAACTCCTCGTAGATCACCTTGTCCATCGCGCTGCCGGTGTCGACCAGCGCGGTGGCGATGATGGTCAGGCTGCCGCCTTCCTCGACGTTGCGCGCCGCGCCGAAGAAGCGCTTCGGCCGGTGCATGGCGTTGGAGTCCACGCCGCCGGTGAGGACCTTGCCGCTGCTGGGCATCACGTTGTTGTAGGCGCGGGCGAGGCGGGTGATCGAGTCGAGCAGGATCACCACGTCTTTCTTGTGCTCGACCAGGCGCTTGGCGCGCTCGATCACCATTTCCGCGACCTGCACGTGGCGCGCGGCCGGCTCGTCGAAGGTGGAGGAGATGACCTCGCCGCGCACGGTGCGCTGCATCTCGGTCACTTCTTCCGGGCGCTCGTCGATCAGCAGCACGATCAGGTGCACGTCGGGGTGGTTGTAGGTGATGGCGCTGGCGATCTGCTGCATCATCATCGTCTTGCCGGCCTTCGGTGGGCTGACGATCAGGGCGCGCTGGCCCTTGCCCTGCGGGGCCATCAGGTCGAGGATGCGGCCGGTGATGTCCTCGCTCGAGCCGTCGCCGCGCTCCAGCTTGAAGCGCTTGCGCGGGAACAGCGGGGTGAGGTTCTCGAACAGGGTCTTGTTCTTGGACGCCTCCAGCGGCTCGCCGTTGATGGTGTCGACGATGTTCAGCGCGAAGTAGCGCTCGCCGTCCTTGGGCCAGCGGATGCGGCCGGAGACGTGGTCGCCGGTGCGCAGGTTGAAGCGGCGGATCTGCGACGGGCTGATGTAGGTGTCGTCGGGGCCGGCAAGGTAGCTGGCCTCGGCCGCGCGCAGGAAGCCGAAGCCGTCGGGCAGGATTTCCAGCACGCCGTCGGCCTGCACGCCTTCGCCGTGGCGGGTCAGCACCTTCAGGATCGCGAAGATGATGTCCTGCTTGCGCGCGCGCGCCACGCCCTCGCTGATCGAGAGCTGGTCGGCGATCTCCAGCAGCTTGTGCGCGGGCATCCGCTTGAGGTCGCCCAGCGAATAGATCGGGAAGCCTTCCGGCACCTGCGGGTGCGGACGCGGCACGAAGTTCTCGCCGTTGCCGCCCTCGTCGGTCATGCCGCCGTCACGCTGGCGGTCGCGCTGGCGGTCGCGGCGGTTCTTGAAGCGCTCGCGGCGGCTGTTGCGGTGGCCGTCGCGCTGGCCGCCGTCCTGGCCGTCCTGGCCACCGCCGTCGCCCTGCGCGTGGCGACCGCCCTCGCGCTGTTGCTCGCCCTGCGCAGGCGCGGACTCGGAGGCCGCTGCGGGAGCGGGAGCAGGCGGTGGCGCGGGCTGTGCCGGTGCAGTCGGCGCCGGTGCCGGCGCCGGCGCCGGCGCCGCGGGCGGCACCGCGATCTCGGACTGTTCGGGGGCGCGCGGCTTGGCCGCGCGGGGCTTGCGCACGCGCTTCTCGGCGACTTCGCCGCTGGCGTCGTTGGGGGTATCGGACAAGGGGAAACCTCGCTTGCGTTGCGAGCGCCCGCAGAGGCGGGCGGATCGTCGGGAATGATTCGGATCGGGAGTGGATCAGAAGGGGTGCGGCGCGCCGTAGAGGGGACGGAGCAGCGCCGGATAGTGTGGAACGCTAGCACTGCCGCGGCCTGCCGCGCAAGCGGCGGCGGCGGCCGGTTCAGCTGCAGCTGATCGCCGCGGGGTGGATCGCGTGGGTTCCGGCGTGTTCGCCGCGACCCGGACAGCGCGCCCCGCGCCAGCGGGCGGGGCGGCCTTGCTCCAGCGCCGGGGTCAGAGCGCCTTGTCGATCATCTGCGCCAGTTGGGCCTTGCCCACCGCGCCGATCTGGGTGGCCTGCACCTGCCCGCCCTTGAACAGCAGCAGCATCGGGATGCTGCGCACGTGATACTTCAGCGCGGTCTGCTGGTTCTGGTCGACGTCGACCTTGACGATCTTCGCCTTGCCGGCGTACTCGCCCGCCAGCTGGTCCAGCGCCGGCGCGATCATCTTGCACGGACCGCACCAGGGCGCCCAGAAATCCACCAGCACCGGCTGGTCGGAGGCCAGCACCTGGCTGTCGAAATCGGCGTCGGTGGCGTGCAGGACGGTATCGCTCATGTCGGCTCCAGAGGGTTGCGGGACGCGGCAGGCCGCGCCGGTGTTAGACTTGGAAGGTTGCGCCGGATTCTTCATTAGGCGCCGTGCCGGGAACGACCAGCCCCGGAATTGTCCCGGCAGTCTGCGTGGCTGCCCTCCATTCATGCAAGTGGCGAAGTGCAACGCGGCGTTCTGGGCCCGCGTGCCTGCCACCTTCCGAGGCAGACCCCGTGTCCGACAAACCCCTGACCGACATCACCTTTTCCACCTTCGACCTGCATCCGGACCTGCTGGCCGGGCTGGAAGGCGCCGGCTTCACCCGCTGCACCCCCATCCAGGCGATGACCCTGCCGGTGGCGCTGGGCGGCGGCGACGTCGCCGGCCAGGCCCAGACCGGCACCGGCAAGACCCTGGCCTTCCTGGTCGCGGTCATCAACCGCCTGCTGACCCGCCCGGCGCTGGCCGACCGCAAGCCGGAGGATCCGCGCGCGCTGATCCTGGCGCCGACCCGCGAGCTGGCCATCCAGATCCACAAGGACGCGGTGAAGTTCGCCTCCGACCTCGGCCTGAAGTTCGCGCTGGTGTACGGCGGCGTGGACTACGACAAGCAGCGCGAGCTGCTGCAGGCCGGCGCCGACGTGATCATCGCCACCCCCGGCCGGCTGATCGACTACGTCAAGCAGCACAAGGTGGTCAGCCTGCACGCCTGCGAGGTCTGCGTGCTGGACGAAGCCGACCGCATGTTCGACCTCGGCTTCATCAAGGACATCCGCTTCCTGCTGCGCCGCATGCCCGAGCGCACCACCCGGCAGACCCTGCTGTTCAGCGCCACCCTCAGCCACCGCGTGCTGGAGCTGGCCTACGAGCACATGAACGAGCCGCAGAAGCTGGTCGTGGAAACCGAGCACATCACCGCCGCACGCGTCCGCCAGAAGCTGTACTACCCGGCCGATGAGGAGAAACTGCCGCTGCTGCTGGGCCTGCTGTCGCGCAGCGAGGGCGCGCGCACCATGGTGTTCGTCAACACCAAGGCGTTTGTCGAGCGGGTCGCGCGCGCGCTGGAGCGGGCCGGCTACCGCGTCGGCGTGCTGTCCGGCGACGTGCCGCAGAAGAAGCGCGAGTCGCTGCTGAAGAAGTTCCAGGCCGGCCAGCTGGAGATCCTGGTCGCCACCGACGTGGCCGTGCGCGGCCTGCACATCGACGGCGTGCAGTACGTCTACAACTACGACCTGCCGTTCGATGCCGAGGACTACGTGCATCGCATCGGCCGCACCGCGCGCCTCGGCGCCGAGGGCGACGCGATCAGCTTCGCCTGCGAGCGCTATGCGATGTCGCTGCCCGACATCGAGGCCTACATCGAGCAGAAGATCCCGTCCGAGCCGGTCACCCAGGAGCTGATGACCGCGCTGCCGCGCAAGCCGCGCGAGGGCGTGGAGGTCAATGCCGAGGAAGGCGAGAGCATCGGCGAGATCTTCAAGGAAGTGCGCGAGGCGCGCGCCGCCGAGGACGCCAAGCGCGGCGGTGGCCGTGGTGGCCGCGGCGCCGGCGGGCGTTCCGGCGAGCGCAGCGGTGGTGGCGAGCGTCGCAGCGGCGAAGGCCGCGGCCCGCGTCCGCCGCGCAAGCCGCGCGTGGAAGGCGCGGAAGGCGATGCCGCCGCCGCGCCGAAGCCCGCGGTTGCGCAGGTGCAACCGGCAGTGGCCGAAG
>JANJSW010000323.1 GCA_024711415.1 Thermomonas sp.
AACCTCAGCCCGCGCGCACCGCGGCGAGGATGCTCCCGTCCGCGACCATCGCCACGGCGGCGGCCACTTCGCCATCCAGCGCGCGGTCGCGGTCCAGATAGGGAATGCGCGCGCGGATAGCGGCGTGGGCAGTGGCGACTGCCCTGCCCGGCTGGAATTCGCCGGAGCGGGCGAGCTGCTCGCGCAGGGCATCGACCTCATCGAGGAAGCCGGCGCGCTCGGCGGCATCCGGCAGCGGACCACCGCCGACCTTGGCGGCGAAGCCGGCGGCATCGCTGCGACGGGCAAGCTCGCGGGCGGCATTGATCATGTCGCGGCGCAGGTCCAGCGCCTGCGCGGCGGTGAACAGCTCGAGCCCCAGCACCTTGCCCAGGTCCTGCGCCATCGCCAGCACGTGGCGCGCCTCGTTGGCACCCATCGAGACATGGTCTTCGGCATTCGCCGAGGTCGGGATGGAGTACACCGAGGCCGGCATCGCGCGGCTGGCAAGGTCGTTGACGATGGCCGCGGCGGTGTATTGCACGATCATGTGGCCGGACTCGGTGCCGTCCTCGTTGCCGATCAGGAACGGCGGCAGGCCATCGTTGGTGGCCGGATCGACCAGCTTGTTGAGGCGGCGCTCGCTGATCGAAGCCAGCACCGGGATCGCCGCCTTCAGGTAGCTCATCGCCAGCGCCAGCGGCATGCCGTGGAAGTGGCCGGCGGAGATCACCTGCTCCTCCACGAAGGCCGCGCCGGTCTTGTCCGGGAACACCAGCGGGTTGTCGGTCACCGCATTGAGCTCGACCTCCAGCACCCGCTTGGCCTGCTCCAGCGCATCGCGCACTGCGCCATGCACCTGCGGGATGCAGCGCAGCGAGTAGCTGTCCTGCGGCTGGTGCTTCTTGCCGCCGCGGAACGGCAGGAAGCGCTGGTAGAACTTCTCGCGGCCATGGCGCTGGGCGAAGCCCACCCAGTCCCAGCCGATGTCGAAGCCCAGCGCCTGCAGCGACGGGCTGTCCCAGCTTCCCGGCAGCCATTGGCGGAACTTCGGCACCAGGTGGTAGGCGATGTCGGACAGGGTGGAACCGTCCAGCAGGCGCCGCAGGTTGGCGGCGGTCTGCACCTGCCCCGGATGCGGGCGCAGCGCGTGCACCTCCGGCGCGAACGCACCGAGGCGGCCGGCGAAGGCATCGATGGTCATCGCCGCGGCAAGATCGGCGGTATCCAGCAGGTCTTCCAGCAGCTGCACCGCCAGCACGCCGGTGGCCAGCATCTGCGCGGTGCCGTTGTTCAGCGCCAGGCCTTCCTTGTACGACAGCTCGACCGGCTGCAGGCCTTTGCGGGCCAGCGCGTCGGCACCCGGCATGCGCTGGCCGTCGACGAAGGCTTCGCCGCCGCCCAGCAGCACGATGGCCAAGTGCGACAGCGGGGCCAGGTCACCCGATGCGCCCACCGAACCCAGCTGCGGCACCACCGGCACGATACCGGCATTGAGCATGGCCGCCAGCGCCTGCAGCGTCTGCACGCGGATGCCCGAATGGCCGCGCAGCAGGGTATTGATGCGGATGCACAGCATCGCCCGCACCACTTCCGGCGCAAACGGTTCGCCCACGCAGACCGCGTGGGTGACGATCAGGTTGCGCTGCAGTTCGATGTGCGGCGGCTGCCCGGACCTGGCCGCACCCGGCAGCTCGTCGCGCAGGCGATGGCTGCCCAGCAGCTTGTCGGCATTGCTGCCGAAGCCGGTGGAAATACCGTAGATCGGCTCCTGCTTTGCCACCTGTTCCAGCAGGAACTCGGCGGCGTGCGCCACACGCTCCAGCGCCTGCGCATCCAGCGCCACCTGCGCGCCGCGCGCCACCTGCACCAGCTGCGCGCGGGTCAGCGACACGCCGTCCAGCTTCACCACATCATTCATCACGCCTTCCCCGCCGCGCTGCGCAGCTGCTCGCGTTCCACCAGCAGGGCCGCGGCCAGCTCGGCCTCCGCCACCTCGAACTGTTCGCCGCGGCGCAGATCCTTGACCGTGACCACGCCGCGCGCAGCCTCGTCCTCGCCGCGCATCACCACGAAGCGGATCCCGGCCTTGTCGGCGTACTGGAACTGCTTGGCCAGCTTGCGCGGCTCCAGCTGGGTCTCCACATTGAGGCCGGCCGCGCGCAGCCGCTGCGAGAGCGCCAGCGCGTGCGCAAGCCCGGCGTCATCCAGCAGCGCCAGCAGCACGTCCACCGAGCTGTCGGCCGTGCCGACCAGGCCGGCGTCCTGCAGCTGGTAGAACAGCCGGGTCAGGCCGATGGAGATGCCGACGCCCGGCAACTTCGACTTGGTGTAATGGACGGCGAGGTTTTCGTAACGGCCACCGGAGCAGATCGAACCGATCTGCGGATAGGCATCCAGGGTGGTCTCGTAGACGATGCCGGTGTAGTAATCCAGCCCGCGCGCGATCGACAGGTTCAGCGCGTAGCGCGACTCCGCCACGCCCAGCGCCTTGAGCTGGTCGAGGATGGTGCGCAGCTCCTCGCGGCCTTCGTCGAACAGCGGCGTGCCCGCGCCGAGCGCGTCGAGCTTGGCCAGCGCGTCGGCGTGGCCGTGCGAGCGCACCTGCGAGAACGCCATCAACCTGTCGATGACCTCCGCGCCAAGCCCGAAGCCCTCGCCCGCCAGCGTTTCGCGCACGGCGTCCGCGCCGCGCTTGTCCAGCTTGTCCAGCTCGCGCAGCACCAGCAGCTGCGCCCCGCCCTCGATGCCGAGGCCTTCGAAGTAGCCGCGCAACAGTTTGCGGTGGTTGAACTGGATGGTGAACTCGCCGATCGCCAGTCGCTCGAATACCGCCGCGATCACCGCCGGGATCTCGGCGTCGAAGCGCGGCGACAGGCTGTCCTTGCCGATCACATCGATGTCGCACTGGTAGAACTCGCGGAAGCGCCCGCGCTGGGCGCGCTCGCCGCGGTACACCCGCTGCATCTGGTAGCGCCGGAACGGGAACGCGAGGTCGTGCTCATGCTCCGCCACATAGCGCGCCAGCGGCACGGTCAGGTCGAAGCGCAGCGCCAGTTCCGGCAGGCCATCGGCCTGCTTCTCCAGCGCACCGGTGGACTGCACGAAGTACACCTGCCGCTCGGTTTCGCCGCCCGACTTGGTCAGCAGCACCTCGGACAGCTCCATCACCGGCGTTTCCACCGGCAGGAAGCCGAAGCGCTCGAAGGTCTGGCGGATGGTGTCGAGCATCCGCTGGAACGCGATCTGGTCGCGCGGCAGCAGTTCCATGACCCCGGTAGGGGTGCGTGGCTTGATCACGGTGGGGCTCCGGTGGCGCGGAAAACCGCTAGTTTAGCGGGCGCGGCCTTTCCCCCGAAGGTCGGAAACGGCATATCGACGGCGGATGCATCGCGGGGGACTTGCCGAGGACGGGACATGTCCCTAAAATGCGCGGCTCAGCTGTCGGGGTGTAGCTCAGTCTGGTAGAGCGCTACGTTCGGGACGTAGAGGTCGCAGGTTCGAATCCTGTCTCCCCGACCAATCAAATCAAGCTGTTGCATGAAACCGGCCGCGAGCCGGTTTTTTGTTGCCCTGCCCGCCGCCGGCAGCATGGCCGGGCAATGGCGGGCCGCCGGCACAGTGCGCAGGCGGCCCCGCGCGGTTCACTTCTCCCGCTTGCCCGCCGGAATTGTCAGCAGGATCGAGGCGATCGCCACGAGCACCATCAGCAGGTTGAAGCCCAGCGCCACCATCGCCGCCTCGCGGATGGCCAGGTTGTCGGTACGC
>JANJSW010000300.1 GCA_024711415.1 Thermomonas sp.
CCGCGACCTGTTCGACGAGTTCGCGGCGGTGCTGTCCAGCGTGGACGCGCTGCTGCTGACCGAGGTGTACCCGGCCGGCGAAGCGCCGATCGCCGGCGCCGACGCCAGCGCGCTGGCGCGTTCGATCCGCACCCGCGGCCGGGTCGAGCCGGTGGTCGTCGGCGGTGCCGCCGAACTGGCCACCGTGCTGCCCGGCGTGCTGCGCGACGGCGACCTGCTGCTGCTGATGGGCGCGGGCGATATCGGTGCCGCCGCCCAGCAGATCGCCCGCGACGGCCTGCAGCCGCAACCCGCGCAGGGAGAATCCGCATGAGCGCCTCCGCATTCGCCCCGCTGCGCAGCACCGACCCGGCAGCGTTCGGCCGCGTCGCCGTGCTGATGGGGGGCAGCAGCAGCGAGCGCGAAGTCTCGCTGGACTCCGGCCGCAACGTGCTCGAGGCGCTGCAGTCGCGCGGCGTCGACGCCCACGCGGTGGACGGCATCCCGGCCCTGGTCGATGCGCTGGTGCATGGCAGGTTCGACCGCGTGTTCAACATCCTGCACGGCGGCGACGGCGAGAACGGCGTGCTGCAGGGCCTGCTGCAGGGCTTCGAGATTCCCTGCACGGGGTCCGGCGTGCTGGGCAGCGCGCTGACCATGGACAAGATCCGCACCAAGCAGGTCTGGATCAGCGCCGGCCTGCCGACGCCGAAGTTCGTCCGCCTGGCGCCCGGCGCGGATCTGCGCGCGGCCGCACTGGAGCTGGGGCTGCCGGTGTTCGTGAAGCCCTCCAGCGAAGGCAGCAGCGTGGGCGTGGCGCGGGTGCTGGCGGAAGCCGACATCGACGCCGCGATCGAGGTCGCGCGCGGCTACGGCGGCGAGATGCTGATGGAGCAGATGGTGGTGGGTGACGAGCTGACCGTCGGCGTGCTGGGCGAAGTCGCGCTGCCTTCGATCCGGATCGTGCCCAAGGGCGAGTGGTACGACTACAACGCCAAGTACATCGCCGAAGACACCCAGTACCTGTGCCCCGGTCTGGAAGGCGAAGACGAGGCCGCGATCCGCGCGCTGGCGCTGGAGGCGTTCCGCGCCGCCGGCTGCAGCGGCTGGGGCCGCATCGACGTGATGCGCGATCGCGCCAGCGGCCGGCTGCTGCTGCTGGAAGTGAACACCGCGCCGGGCATGACCAGCCACTCGCTGGTGCCGAAGGCGGCGCGCGAGCTCGGCGTGTCGTTCGAGGAACTGTGCTGGCGCATCCTGGAGCAGACGCTTTGAGGACCGCCCTGCGCTCGCTGGCCTGGCTGCTCGCGCTGGCGCTGCTGGCGCTGCCGGTGGTGGCCGTGGTCGAGGGCTGGATGGGCGGCGAGCGCTGGCCGCTGCGCACCCTGCGCGTGCAGGGCGAACTGGCGCGGGTCGACCGCGCCCAGCTGCAGGCGGCGGTGCTGCCGCACGCGCAGCGCGGTTTCTTCGCGGTGGACCTCGGCGCGGTCCAGCGCAGCGTGGACGGCCTGCCGTGGGTGGAGCGCGCGCAGGTGCGCAAGCACTGGCCCGACGTGCTGGAAGTGCGCATCGTCGAGCACCGTCCGTTTGCGCGCTGGGGCGAACGCCAGCTGCTGTCCGAACACGGCCGCCTGTTCCCGGTCGGCAAGCTGCAAACGCCGGCCGGGCTGCCGCTGCTGGACGGACCGGAAGGACGGGTGCCGGAAGTGGTGGCGCTGTACAACCAGGCCCGCGAGCAGCTGGCCGATGCCGGCGGTGTGCTGGGCGTGGCCATCGATCCGCGTGGCAGCTGGTCGATCAGCCTGCGCGACGGCACCCGCGTGGTGCTGGGCCGCAATGATCCAGGCGCCCGGCTGGCGCGGTTCGCGCCGATGCTGCCGCAGCTGGCCGCGCAGAACCCGCAGCGCCGGCTGGTCCGCGCCGACCTCCGCTACACCAACGGCTTCGCCCTCACCTGGGCGAAGGCCGAGCCTCCCACCTTGAACCACGGCAGCAACACATGAACCGCAAAGGCGACAAGTCCCTCATCGTCGGCCTCGACATCGGCACCTCCAAGGTCACCGCCCTGGTCGGCGAGTACGCCCCGGGCGAGCCCATCGAGGTGATCGGCATCGGCTCGCACGAGTCGCGCGGGCTGCGCCGCGGCGTGGTGGTGGACATCGACTCCACCGTGCAGTCGATCCAGCGCGCGGTGGAGGAAGCCGAGCTGATGGCCGGCTGCGAGGTCAGCAGCGTGTACGCCTCGATTTCCGGCAACCACGTGCAGTGCAAGAACTCGCCCGGGATCGTGCCGATCCGCGACGGCGAGGTCACCTACGGCGACCTCGACCGGGTGCTGGAGGCCGCCAAGGCGGTGGCGATCCCCGCCGACCAGCGCATCCTCCACGCGATCCCGCGCGAGTACGTGCTGGACGATTCGCAGGAAGGCATCCGCAACCCGGTCGGGATGACCGGCGTGCGCCTGGAGGTGCACGCGCACCTGGTCACCTGCGCACAGTCGGCGGCGCAGAACATCAGCAAATGCGTGCAGCGCTGCGGCCTGCAGGTGGACGAGCTGATCCTGTCCTCGCTGGCGTCCAGCACCGCGGTGCTGACTCCGGACGAGCGCGAACTGGGGGTGGTGCTGGTCGACATGGGCGCCGGCACCACCGACATCGCGGTATTCATGCAGGGCGCGATCTGCCACACCGCCAACCTGCCGGTGGCGGGCGACAAGGTGACCGAGGACATCGCGCACATGCTGCGCACGCCCACGCCGCACGCCGAGGACATCAAGGTCAAGTACGCCTGCGCGCTGGCGCAGCTGGCGCGCGCCGAGGAAAGCATCCAGGTCGAAAGCGTGGGCGACCGTCCGCCGCGCCGGCTGCCGCGGCACGCGCTGGCGCAGGCGGTGCAGGCGCGCTATGAGGAAATCTTCGAGATGGTGCAGGCGGAACTGCGCCGCTCTGGCTTCGAGCAGCGGGTGCGCGCCGGCATGGTGCTGACCGGCGGTGCCTCGAAGATGGAAGGCGTGGTCGAGCTGGCCGAGGAAATGCTGCAGATGCCGGTGCGGATCGGCATCCCGCAGCACGTCACCGGACTCGGCGAAGTGGTGGGCAACCCGGTGCATGCCACCGGCGTGGGCCTGCTGCTGATGGGCGCGCAGATGGAACACCCGAAGCGGGCGACGCTGCCCAGCGGCAAGGTCGGCGGGGTGTTGGGCAAGGCGGTGAAGTGGTTCCGCGGCGCGTTCTGAGCGTCGGTAGCGGGCAGTAGCGGCAACAGGCGGGCAGGGCAGGGAAAGACAGGCAAGGCGGCAAGGCGGCAAGCGCAGGACACAACCCAATAACAAGCCGGCGAAGGCGGGGTTCCACCCTTCCGATCCCGGCCACAACGACAGGACACGGACATGGCACATTTCGAACTGATCCAGCAGGTGGCACCCAACGCGGTCATCAAGGTCTTCGGCGTCGGCGGCGGCGGCGGCAACGCGGTCGCGCACATGGTCAACAGCAGCGTCGACGGCGTGGAGTTCATCACCGCCAACACCGACTCGCAGGCGATCAAGAACTGCGGCGCATCGCAGCAGCTGACCCTCGGCGGCAACGTCACCAAGGGCCTCGGCGCCGGCGCCAACCCGGAAGTCGGCCGCCAGGCCGCGCTGGAGGATCGCGAGGCGATCATCGAGGCGCTGCAGGGCGCCGAC
>JANJSW010000004.1 GCA_024711415.1 Thermomonas sp.
AGAACCTTCTGGCCGTGGCGCAGCACGCCCTTCACGTCCATCACCACGCCCATCATAAGGAGCTCGCACCCGGCGGCCTGCTGAGCTTCCAACCCGGCGCTCACGATCAAGTCGCGCCCCTCGTCCAGCGAGACGGTCCAAGCCAGTGCTGCTTCGAACGGGCTGACCTCTTCGTCCATGTCCTGGCCATACAGGTTCATGCCGGCTTCCAGCCGCAGGGTGTCGCGTGCGCCCAGACCGGCCGGCTTCACGCCCGCCGCCAGCAGCGCGTTCCAGAACGCGACGGTCTGCGCCTCGGGCACGATCACCTCGAAGCCGTCCTCGCCGGTATAGCCCGTGCGGGCGACGAACACCTCCACGCCATCGACGGTCTGCGCGGCGCGCGCGGAAAAGCGCGCCAGCTTGGAGACCGGCGCGCGGTCATCCTCGCGCAGCAGGCCGATCACCTTGTCGCGGGCGGTCGGGCCCTGCACCGCGACCATGCCGAACTCGGGGCGCTCCTTGACCGCAACGTCGAACGCCTTGGCCTGCGCGCCGATCCACGCCAGATCCTTGTCGCGGGTGGAAGCGTTGACCACCAGCCGGAACCATTCCTCGGACATGAAATAGACGATCAGGTCGTCGATCACGCCACCGCGTTCGTTGAGCATCGCGGTGTACAGCGCCTTGCCCGGCTTCTGCAGCTTGTCGATCGAGTTGGCGACCAGATGGCGCAGGAATTCGCGGGTGCGCGCGCCCTCCAGGTCGACCACGGTCATGTGGCTGACGTCGAACATGCCGACGTCGCGACGCACCTGGTGGTGCTCGTCGAGCTGGGAGCCGTAGTGGATCGGCATGTCCCAACCGCCGAAATCGACCATCTTGGCGCCAAGCGCGCGATGGGTGTCGTTGAGGATGGTCTTGCTGGTCATGGGGGAAACCTGCTGCGTGGGGGAAGCCATTATCCCAGACGGGCGCACCCTACGCGCCGGTATGGGGTGCGGCTTCGACCTGCAGGGTCATGGCGTCGCCGCCGACGATGCGGACGTGGGTGCCGGCCGGCAGCTCGGGACCGGTGACGTCCCAGTAGGCATCGGCGATCTGCACCCGGCCGCGGCCATCGACGATGGCGCGCTCCAGCGGCACCACCCGCCCGACCAGCGCCGCCGTGCGCCGGTTCAGCGCCGGCTGGTCGCTGGGGCGTTCGCTGCTGCGGAACCAGCGCCGGTACACCTGGATGGACACGAAGCTGAGCGCGACGAACGCCGCCACCTGCAGCAGCAGCGGGATGTCCGGTACCAGCAGCACGCCCAGCAGCACCGCCGCGGCGGCGAAGCCCAGCCACAGCATGAAGGCGCCGGGCGCCATCGCCTCGGCCGCGAACAGCAGCAGCGCGAACGCCGCCCAGGCGAACACGTCCCAGCGCATGGTCAGTTTCCTTTGGCTGCGGCCGGGGCCGACGCCTGCTTGCCCATCGCCTCGCGCGCCAGCTCGGCGATGCCGCCGAGCGAACCGATGATTCCCGACGACTCCATCGGCATCATCACGAACTTCTGGTTCGGCGCCTGCGCCAGCTCGCGGAACGCCTCGATGTACTTCTGCGCAACGAAGTAGTTGATCGCCTGCACGTTGCCGGAGGCGATCGCGTCGGACACCATCTGGGTCGCCTTGGCCTCCGCTTCGGCCAAACGCTCGCGCGCCTCGGCCTGGCGGAACGCGGCTTCCTTCTGGCCTTCCGCGGACAGGATCGCCGACTGCTTCTCGCCCTCGGCCTTGAGGATCTCGGCCTGGCGGAAACCCTCGGCCTCCAGGATGTTGGCGCGCTTCTCGCGTTCGGCCTTCATCTGCCGGGCCATCGAATCGACCAGGTCGCGCGGCGGCTGGATGTCCTTCAGTTCGATGCGGTTGACCTTGATGCCCCAGGGATGGGTGGCCTGGTCCACTGCGTGCAGCACCTTGGTGTTGATCTCGTCGCGCTTGGACAGCGACTCGTCGAGGTCCATCGAACCGATCGCGGTGCGGATGTTGGTCATCACCAGGTTGATGATGGCGACCTCCAGCTGGGCGACCTCGTAGGCGGCCTTGGCGGCATCCAGCACCTGGAAGTAGACCACGCCATCCACTTTCACCACGGCATTGTCCTTGGTGATCACGTCCTGGCTGGGCACGTCCATCACCTGTTCCATCATGTTGATCTTGCGACCCACGCCGTACACCACCGGCATCAGGAAGTGCAGGCCCGGCTCCATCGTGTGGGTGTAGCGGCCGAACCGCTCCACCGTCCACTGGTAACCCTGCGGCACCATGCGCACCGTCTTCGACAGCAGGATGATGCCGGCAAGCAGCAGGATCAGAGCAAGTGCGGGTGCCATCGGATGTCCTCCCTGGATGATGCGTCCAGTATAGGTACCCGCGCCCGCAGGTGGGCGCAGCCGCGCAACGGCGGCGACCGCGGCAGATTCCGGCCACCGCCGACGACCGGCATTTGAGCCGCCGCCGCGCGCGCCCTATCCTGCCGGCCTACCGGGGAGAGGCGTGAACAATATCGGACTGGGACTGCGGGAGTTCTGGCAGCAGCTGCGTGCTCCGCCCGACGCGCTGATGCTGGAGCTGGGTGCC
>JANJSW010000006.1 GCA_024711415.1 Thermomonas sp.
TGCTATGCAATTGTGAATCCAGAGCTGCCAGCCGCTCCGGCGTGCCCACGTCGGTCCAGCGCCCGCGATGGTGCTCGCCGGTGATCGCGCCGTCGGCCATGTGTGCCCGCAGGATCGGTGCCAGCGGAAACTTCGGTTTGCCGTTGGCGTGCTTGGGTTCGCGGATCACTTCGCGCCAACCGTCCAGAACTTGCGGGCGGTAGACGCCGATGCCCGCATAGGTGAGCTTGTGTGCGCCATCGGCACGCACGCAACCGTCGGCATCGAGCGCGAAGTCGCCATGGGTCGCCTGCGGCGGCCGGTCCACCATCACCAGGTGCGCCAGCCCGCGCGGCTCGCGCGGCAGGGCGGCGAAGTCGAAGTCGGTCCACACGTCGCCGTTGACCAGCAGGAAAGGAGCGTCGCCCAGCAGCGGCAGCGCGTTCCACATGCCGCCGCCGGTTTCCAGCGGGATGTCGCCTTCGAACGCGTAATGGATGCGCAAATCCCAGCGCGCACCATCGCCCAGCGCTGCGGGGAACTGCTCGGCCAGCCACGAGGTATTGATCACCACCTCGCGAATCCCCAGCGCCGCCAGCTTCTCAAGATGCCATTCGATCAGCGGCTTGCCGCCGACCGGCAGCAGCGGCTTGGGGGTGGTGTCGGTGAGCGGGCGCATGCGCTCGCCGAGGCCGGCCGCGAAGATCAACGCCTTCATGCCGGGATCCTCGCGAATGCGGGCTTGATAGTGCGGTCCAGCAGCTCGCGCAGCGGATCGAGTTCGCGGTACTTCGGCACCACCGCGTCGAGATAGGAGAAGAAGCGCGGCGCGTCCTGGATGTAGCGCGGCTTGCCGTCGCGGTGGTGCAGGCGGGCGAAGATGCCGAGGATCTTCAGGTGCCGCTGCACGCCGCACCAGTCGGCGTCGCGAAGAAAAGTCTCCAGCGCCGGCACCGGCAAACCGGCTTCGATGGCGCGCGCGTGGTAGCGGCGCAGCCAGCCATCGACGCGCGCCTCCGGCCAGCTGAGGAAAGCATCGCGCAGCAGGCTCACAGGATCGTAGGCGATCGGGCCCAGCACCAGGTCCTGGAAGTCAAGCACCGCCGGGCCGCCTTCCACCGGCATCAGGTTGCGCGGCATGTAGTCGCGATGGGTCGGAACGCGTGGCTGGGCCAGCGCGTTGTCCATCAGGCGGCGCTGCGCAAGCTCGAGCCGCTCGCTGTCGCCGCAGTCCAGTTCGATGCCGAGGTGGCGGCGGATGAACCAGTCCTCGAACAGCCCGGCATCGCGCTGCAGCAGCGCTTCGCCGAACACCGGGAAATCCGCCGGCAAGGCCAGCGACTGCAGCCGCAGCAGCTGGGTGATCGCGGCGTCCATGTGTGCATCGGCGTTGGCGTCGTTGATCAGCTGCGCCACGGTCGGGCCACCGAGGTCTTCCAGCAGCAGGAAGCCGGCGTCGATATGGCGCGCCAGCACCTGCGGCACGCGCACGGCGCCCGCATCGAGCAGATCGCGCACGCGCAACCAGGGGCGCACGTCTTCCCGGTCCGGCGGCGAGTCCATCACGATCCGCGACGGCGTGGCGCCCACGCTGCGCCAGTAGCTGCGGAAGCCGGCATCGGTGGAGGCGCGCTCCAGCCCGGCGTCGGCATTGCCCAGCGCGTGGCGGGCCCAGTGCAGGCGGAGGGTGGCGCGGTCGTCGGTTGCAGGGTTGCTCATGGGCAAAGGGTAAACTGCCGCTTCGATTCCAGCGAGGCAGATATGGCGAAGTTGCAGCCCGTGTTGTTGTCCGGCGGTTCCGGCACCCGCCTGTGGCCGCTCTCGCGCGAGGCCTATCCCAAGCAGTTCCTGCCGTTGGCCGGCGACGACACCATGCTGCAGGCCACCTGGCAGCGGGTAGCCGCGATTGCCGATGCCGCGCCGATCGTGGTGGCCGGCGAAGACCACCGCTTCCTGGTCGCCGAACAGCTGCGCCAGATCGGTGCGCCCACCCCGGAGATCGTGCTGGAGCCGCTGGGCCGCAACACCGCGCCTGCGATCGCGGCGGCTGCGCTGCAGGCGCTGGCCGGGGGCGATGATCCGCTGCTGCTGGTGCTGCCTTCCGACCACGTGGTGCGCGATGGCGAGGCTTTCCGTGCCGCCGTGCGGCAGGCGATGCCGGCGGCCGAGGCGGGTGTGCTGGTGACGTTCGGAATCGTGCCGGACGCGCCGGAGACCGGCTTTGGCTATATCCATGCCGAAGCGGGTGAAGCCGACGGGAGCGATGGCGTGCGCAAGGTGCTGCGCTTCGTCGAGAAGCCTGATGCCGCCACCGCGCAGCGCTACCTGGACGAGGGCGGTTACTACTGGAACAGCGGCATGTTCCTGCTGCGGGCCTCGCGCTACCTCGATGAGTTGCAGCGCTTCCGTCCCGACATCGTGGTGGCGGTGCGCGCGGCGTTCGATGCCGCCGCCCGCGACGGCGATTTCATCCGCCTGGACAAGGCCGCGTTCGCCGCCTGTCCGTCGGACTCCATCGACTATGCGGTGATGGAGAAGACCGATGCCGCCTGCGTGCTGCCGGTGGACATCGGCTGGAGCGATGTCGGTTCATGGTCGGCGCTGTGGGAGGTGAGCGAGCAGGATGCCGACGGCAACGCGCACCACGGCGACGTGGTGTCCATCGACAGCCGCAACAGCTACGCGTACGCGCGGCGGCTGGTGGCGCTGGTGGGCGTGGACGACCTGGTGGTGGTCGAGACCGACGACGCGGTGCTGGTGGCGCGCAAGGACCGGGTGCAGCAGGTCAAGGAGGTGGTGGCGCAGCTCAAGGCCGGGCAGCGTTCGCAGGCGGTGCTGCACCGCGAGGTGCATCGGCCGTGGGGCAGCTATGACTCCATCGACATGGCCGACGGGTTCCAGGTCAAGCGGATCAAGGTCAAGCCGGGCGCAAGGCTGTCGCTGCAGTCGCACGAGCGCCGCGCCGAGCATTGGGTGGTGGTGCGCGGCACCGCGCGGGTGACGCGCGACAACGACGTGTTCGAGCTGTTCGCCAACCAGAGCACCTATATCCAGATCGGCGCCAAGCACCGGCTGGAGAATCCCGGCAGCGAGATGCTGGAACTGATCGAGGTTCAGTCCGGCGACTATCTGGGCGAGGACGATTTCGTCCGCTACGAGGAGGTGTACGGGCGGTCTTGACCCCGCTGTCCCCCTCTCCCTTCACGGAAGATGGGGCCGACCTCGGGCGGGCGTGATCTCACTCAGGAAGCTGGAAAGCCATGCGTTCGACGCCTATTGCTTTGGCAAGAAGATATTTCGTTGACGATATGGATGCAGCGGTCACCGCCGGGTCGCGGCTCCACAAGATCCTTGAGAGGCGCACGGAGAACCAGCCCTGCGTCGAGTCGGACGTGGCGTATTTGCACGAACAGGGGTTGCACGCGCTTGCTGGATTGATCGGAAGCGGGGTTCCATGGGGACTGTTCA
>JANJSW010000012.1 GCA_024711415.1 Thermomonas sp.
GCCTGCACGCGGCGATGCGCCATGGCGTCCTCAACGGCGGCAAGCGCATGCGCCCGCTGCTGGTGTACGCCACCGGCACCGCGCTGGGCGCACGCGAGGCCGACCTGGACGCCGCCGCCGCCGCGGTGGAACTGGTGCACTGCTATTCGCTGGTCCATGACGACCTGCCGGCGATGGACGACGACGACCTGCGCCGTGGCCAACCCACGGTGCACGTCGCCTTCGACGAAGCCACTGCCATCCTCGCCGGCGATGCGCTGCAGACACTCGCGTTCGAAGTGCTGGCGGCCGCGCCGCAAGCGCCCGCACAGCGCGTCGCGATGCTGGCCGAGCTGGCCCGCGCCTCCGGCGTGGCCGGCATGTGCGGCGGACAGGCGCTGGATATCGATGCCACCGGCCAGGCCATCGCGCTGATCGAACTGGAGCGCCTGCACGCGCTGAAAACCGGCGCGCTGCTGCGCTGCGCGGTGCGCCTGGGTGCGCTGGCCGCCAACGCGACGCCAGCGCAGGTGGAACAACTCGACCGTTACGCCGACGCGCTGGGGCTGGCCTTCCAGGTCCGCGATGACCTGTTGGACATCGAGGGCGATGCCGCCACGCTGGGCAAGACCGCCGGCAAGGACGTGGCGCAGGCCAAGGCCACGTTCCCGGCCCTGCTTGGCATCGAAGCCAGCCGCGCGCGGTTGGCGACGCTGGCGGCGACGATGCGGCAGGCGCTGGACGCGCTGGATGCCGATACCGACGCGCTGCACGCGCTGGCGCGACTGGTCATCGAACGCAGCCACTGAGTCGCGCCGCCGCATCTGCGGCGCCCGCCCACGCGATCCGTCAGACAACGTGCACCGGTCGCCGGAACGCGCCGCGCCGACCCGCCGCGCGCAGCACCAGCACCACCGCGACCGCCACTACCGCGATCACCAGCAGCGAGTTCTCGGGTCCGAACATGCCACCGGTCAGCCAATCCGGGCCGGCGAGACGGGTTTCCATCGGCGCCAACCCGCGCCAGTCGCCGATGCCGGAAAGCGGCACGCCGCTGAGCAGGATGGTGAAATTCCACGCCGCATGGTTGGCCGCCGCCACCCACAGGTTGCGGGTCAGCACGAACACGCCCCCCCACAGCAGGCCCAGCAGGGTGACCGAGACCAGCATGGCCACCGCGTCGGCACTGCTGCCGTCCTGCACGTTGGCCAGATGCGGCAAGGCGAACACCAGTGCCTGCACCGCCAGCGCAACACCGGTGCCCCAGGCTCGCTCCAGCACCTGCAGCACCAGGCAGCGGTACAGCAACTCTTCCAGGGTGGCGGCGATGCCGATCACCGCGGCGGCGCCAAGCAATCCCGACGTTGCCGGCCGCTGCTGCACCAGCTCGTATGCGCCCAGCCCGAACAGCGCCGCGATCGGCAGCGCCACCAACGCCGCGCCCGCGATGCCGCCCAACGCCAGTGCCAGCGGCCGCAGCCGCAGCTCGCCCGCATCGCGCCTGTCGTGGAGGCGCACGTAGGCCCAATAGCCCAGCAACGCGGCGAGGAAGATACCGGCGCGCCGGATCGCGCTGAGCCCCGCAGGGCCCGGCTGGAATGTGGCGTCGATCCATGGCAGCAGCCCCTGCCGGAACGCGAACATCACCCCCAGCATGGCCACACCGCCCAGCAACAGCGCCCACAGCATCCGACCGTTCGCACGCAGGTGGCGGCGGCCGGTTGTTTCTGCCGACCCGGCGTCCGTCGCCGCGGTATTGATGTCATTGACGGTCAAGCCGGCCACGGCAGTCGCCATGGCCGGCCCGCTCCGCCCGGTGTTCGTTCCCGTCAGGTCCCTGCGCATGCCCGCCTCACAGCAGCCGCAGCGTGAACGGATAGCGGTAGCTTTCGCCGTTCAGCGCCTTGAACGTGGCGATGAC
This sequence comes from Thermomonas sp., assembly GCA_024711415.1. GTDB lineage: Bacteria > Pseudomonadota > Gammaproteobacteria > Xanthomonadales > Xanthomonadaceae > Thermomonas. The sequence continues at coordinate 1,901 of JANJSW010000012.1, forward strand.
GCTGCACACCAGCCAGCTCACCGCCACCGCCCCCGCCAGCAACACCAGCACCAGCCCGGCCGGCAGGGTGACGATCGCGCCCAGCCCCAGCGTCAGCACGGTGGCGCCCACCAGCAGCACCCCGGTGATCGCCAGCGCACAGCTCAGCAGGAACATGGTCAGGTTGAAGTTGAACGCCTCGCGGGCGTGCTCGGCGACGAAGGCGGAATCGTTCTTCTTCACGAAGTACACCGCCAGGCCGGCAAGCATCCCGGCCACACCGGCGCTCCAGCTGGTCATGAAGGCCAGCAGCAGGGCGCCCGCATGCACGCCAGCGGCCCAGCCGCGCTCGCCCTGGGCGGTCGACAGCGTCTGCATCTGCACGGTTTCCATCGTCGTCTCCTGCCGGAACCATTCCGGTATGGATCGATGATGGCGGCGCCTTGCCCCCGCGCAAGCCGGCACGCGACGAATCCGGGCGTGGCGCGACGGAGGGCCGCGCCGGGGCATCGAATGCCGCCCCGAAACGGACGAGCCCGGGCAAGCCCGGGCTCGTCGCACTCGCTTGCAACCGCCGGGCTTACTTCACCAGGCGGATGGTCAGCGGATAGCGGTAAGCCACGCCGTCGTTGGCCTTGATCGCGGCCAGGATCACCAGCACCAGCGCACCGATGCCCACCACCAGCGCCACCGGCACGGTCAGCAGCGCGCCGATGCCGATGGTGAGGATGGTGAAGATCAGCAGCAGCAGGAAGATCGCCGACACGGTGATGTTGAAGTTCAGCGCTTCCTTGGCCTGGTCGGCCACGAACGGCATCTCGTCCTTCTTCATCAGCCAGATCACCAGCGGGCCGATGAAGAAGCCCCAGCCGCCCAGTGCCGACGTCAGCAGGCCACCCACCAGCGCGGACAGGTGGGCGAACATCGCCCACTGGCGCTCTTCGTTGGAAGGCCCGACGGGCGGCGGTGGCGGCGTGGCGACGGTATCGTTCTGGTCCATGAATTTCCCCGATTGGTCATACGGCATCGATTGCCGCGTTGGGGAGGATAACGCGAACCGATGACACATTCGGCCATCGCCAGGGCCGTCAGCCCTCGCCCGCCACCGTCATCCGCCCGATCAGGATCGAGCCGGTGCGCACGTGCGAACGCGGATCGACGTCGCTGCCCACCGCCTCGATCCCGGCGAACATCGCCTTGAGGTTGCCGGCGATGGTGATGCCGTCGACCGGATAGGCGATTTCGCCGTTTTCCACCCAGAACCCGGCGGCGCCGCGCGAGTAGTCGCCGGTGATCGGGTTGACGCCCTGGCCCATCAGTTCGGTCACCAGCAGGCCGGTGCCCATGCCGCGCAGCATCGAAGCCAGGTCGCCGGCATTGGCCCGCACGTTGAGGTTGTGCACGCCACCAGCGTTGGCGGTGGTGGCCAGGTCCAGCTTGCGCGCCGAATAACTGCCCAGCACATAGCGCTGGACGATGCCGTCGTCCACCAGCATCGACTTGCGGGTGGCCACGCCTTCGGCGTCGAACGCCGCGGAACGGAAGCCGCGCGGCAGGAACGGATCTTCCTCGATCGCGAACCAGTCCGGGAACACCCGCGTGCCCGCGCTGTCGAGCAGGAAGCTGGCGCGGCGGTACAGCGCGCCGCCGGACACCGCGCCGATGAAACTGCCCACCAGCGACCGGGCCATCTCCGCGGCGAACAGCACCGGCACCTGCCCGGTCGGCAGCCGGCGCGGATCCAGCCGCTCCAGGGTGCGCCGGGCGGCCCTGCGGCCGATGGCCTCGGGCGATTCCAGGTCGCCCTGCGCCAGCGCCACGCTGTACCAGCCGTCGCGTTGCATCGCCTCGCCTTCGCCGGCGATCAGCGCGCAGCCGATGCTGTACGAGGTGGCGCGCTCGGCGCCCAGGAAGCCGTGCGAGTTGGCATACACGCTGAGCGAAGCGTTGGCGTTCATCGACGCGCCATCGGAATTGCCGATGCGCGCGTCCACCTCGCGTCCGGCCGCCTCGCAGGCGAGCGCGATGTCGATGGCGCGGTCGGCATCGAACGGCGCCGGGTGCCAGGTATCGAATTCGCGCAGCACCTGCGCCATCAGCGCGGCGTCGGCAAGCCCGGCCGCCGGATCCTCCTCGGTATGGCGGGCGATCGCGCAGGCCTGCGCCACGGTGGCGGCCAGGCTGTCCTCGCGCAGGTCGGCGGTGCTGGCGCTGCCCTTGCGCTTGCCGAAGTAGACGGTCATCGACACCCCGCGGTCGCGGGTGGCCTCCACCGTCTCAACGGTGCCCAGGCGCACGTTGACCGCAAGGCCGGCGTCCTCGTCACAGGTGACTTCGCACTGGTCGGCGCCGGCGGCGCGGGCGCGGTCCAGCAACTGGCGGGCGACGGCGGACAGCTGTTCCAGCCGCTGCCGGCTGTCGTCGGCGGGCGCGGCAAGATCGGCGGACGAGTTCAATGACCTGCTGTTCAATGGCTTATCCTGTAGCGATGCGAGGACGTGACGAAGATACCGGTGAATTTTTCAGCCCCAGCCGCAGCGAGCAGCGCCGCGCGGCGTTGGACGTGCTGGAGCTTGGCGAACAACTGGTGGCGATGACCGCCACCCAGCTGGGCAGGCTGCCGATTCCCGAGGAGCTGCTCCCGCATATCCGCGAGACCCAGCGCATCACCTCGTTCGGTGCGCGCAAGCGGCAGCTGGCCTACCTGGCCAAGCAGATGCGCAAGCTGGACGACGAGGCGCTGGACGCGATCCGCGACGCGATGAGCAAGGACGGCGAGGCCGCGCGCCGCGAAACCGCCGCGCTGCACCGGGTGGAAGCGCTGCGCGACGCGCTGCTGGGCGACGACGGCGACGCCGCGCTGACCGAACTGCTGGCCGCGCATCCGCACGCCGACCGCCAGCAGCTGCGCCAGCTGCTGCGCAACGTCCGCGAGGAGCGGGCGAAGAACAAACCGCCGCGCGCGTTCCGCGTGGGGTTCGGGGTGGGGCGGGAGCGGCAGGCGGAAGCCGGCGACGCCGGCAGCGACGACGACGCGGCGCTGGACGACGACAGCGACGCCTGATCGCGGCATCACGCCTGCGTCCCGCCCACGGTCAATTCCGAAATCAGCCGGGACGGCTGGCCCACCCCCACCGGCACGCTCTGGCCGTCCTTGCCGCAGATGCCGACGCCGTCGTCCAGCGCCAGGTCATGGCCGATCATCGCCACCTTCTGCATGGTTTCCGGACCGTTGCCGATCAGGGTGGCGCCCTTCACCGGCGCGGTGATCTTCCCGTCCTCGATGAGGTAGGCCTCGGTGGCGGAGAACACATACTTGCCGCTGGTGATGTCGACCTGGCCGCCACCGAAATTGACCGCGTACAGGCCCTTCTTCACCGAGCGGATCATTTCCTCCGGGTCATGGCTGCCGGCGCGCATGTAGGTATTGGTCATGCGCGGCATCACCAGGTGGGCGAAGGACTCGCGGCGGCCGTTGCCGGTGGGCGCC
>JANJSW010000013.1 GCA_024711415.1 Thermomonas sp.
GCGCGACGCCGGCTATGCGCGCACCGACCTGGAGCTGGGCGCGGCGCTGTCGCGGCACGAACTCAACGTGCGGCTGGAAGGCGATGGCGCCACGCTGCAGGCCGATGGCGTGCTGCTGGCCGACGGCCGCCGCCACGTCGATACCCGCCTCGGCATCGAACACCTTGCCCGCGACAGCCGCTGCAACCTGACCTGGCGCGGCCTGGCCGGCCAGCGCGGGCGCGCGGTCTTCCACGGCGGCATCACGATCCACCCCGGCGCCGACGGCACCGAGGCCGACCTGTCCAACAAGAACCTGCTGCTGTCCAACGAGGCGGAGATCGACACCCAGCCGGTGCTGGTGATCCACGCCGACGAGGTCAAGGCCGCGCACGGCGCCACGGTCGGCCAGCTCGACCCCACCGCCCTGTTCTACCTGCGCTCGCGCGGATTGCCGGAAGTGCAGGCGCGCGCACTGCTGACCGGCGCGTTCTGCCGCGAGGTGGTCAACGCCATCGGCGACGGCCCCACCCGCGCGCTGGCCGACGCCGCGCTGGACCGCGCCCTGGCGAGACTGGGCGCGTGAACATGGAAACGGTATCGGCGATCGACTGGGCGGCCGTGCGCAGGGACTTCCCGCTGCTGCAGCGGCAGGTTCACGGCAAGCCGCTGATCTATTTCGATGCCGCCAATACCGGGCAGAAGCCCGAGGCGGTGATCGCCGCCACCGACGACTTCTACCGCCGCCACAACGCCAACGTCAGCCGTGCGGTGCACGCGCTGGGCAGCGAGGCCACCGAGGCCTATGAAGGCGCACGCGGCAAGCTGGCGCGCTTCCTCAACGTGCGCACCGACGAGCTGATCCTGTGCAGCGGCACCACCTTCGCCATCAACCTGGTGGCGTATTCGTGGGGCCTGCCGCGGCTCAAGGCGGGCGATGCCATCCTCGTCACCCGCATGGAGCACCACGCCAACATCGTGCCCTGGCAGCTCATCGCCCAGCGCACCGGCGCGACCATCAAGGTGGCGGAACTGCTGCCCGATGGCAGCCTCGACCTCGACGCGCTGTCCGCGGCGATGAGCCCCGACGTGAAGCTGCTGGCGCTGGCCCACGTCAGCAACGTGCTGGGCACCATCAACCCCGTCGCCGACATCTGCCGCGAGGCGCGCAAGCGCGGGATCACGACGGTGGTCGACGGCTCGCAGGCCGCGCCGCACATGCCGGTGGATATCCCCGCCATCGGCTGCGACTTCTACGCGATCACCGGCCACAAGATGAGCGGCCCCACCGGCACCGGCGCGCTGTGGGCGCGGCGCGAGCACATCGATGCGATGCCGCCGTTCCTCGGCGGTGGCGAGATGATCCGGGAAGTGCGTTTCGACGGCACCGTATTCAACGAAGGCCCGCACAAGTTCGAGGCCGGTACGCCCAACATCGCCGGCCACGTCGGCCTGGGGGCGGCCTGCGACTACCTGGCCTCCATCGGCATGGCCAATATCGCCGCGCGCGAACAGGCGCTGCTGGCGCATGCCACCGAAGAATTGCTGAAGATCGAGGGCGTGCGCATCTTCGGCACCGCCCCGCACAAGGCCGCGGTGATCAGCTTCGCGGTCGCGGGCACGCATTCGCACGACCTTGCCACCCTGCTGGACCTCGAGGGCGTGGCCGTGCGCAGCGGCCAGCACTGCGCGCACCCGCTGCTGCAGTGGCTGGGCGTGGGCACCACCTGCCGCGCTTCGCTCGCGTTCTACAACACGCACGAGGAAATCGATGCGTTCATCGCGGCGCTGCGCAAGGTGAAGCGCCTGCTGGCATGAAAAAGCCCGCGTCGCGGGGCGCGACGCGGGCTCAGGTTTGCCCGGGATCGATCCGTCGGGATCAGGGCTTGAACACCACCTTGACGCTGCCATCGACGGCACCATCGCTGATGTAGCCCACCGCCGCCGGGTTGTCGCCCAGCGCGGCCTTGACCGCCGCATCGCCCGACACCTTGCGCGGCGGCTGCGCCTTGCCGGTGAAGGTGAGCTGCGACCAGTACGCCTTCATCTGCGCGGCGGACTTGTCGGCCACCTTGTCGTAGAACTCGTTGCGCACGGCCGAACCTTCGGCCTGGTCGATCGGCTTGGCCACCCGCCCGTTGGGCAGGGCGTCGGTCTTGGCCATGAAGATCTGCGCCACCTGCGCCTTGCTCAGGGACGACACATCGCTCTTGGACGACATCACCACCACCACGCCGGCTTGCGCCACCGAGGTGGCGGACAGCAGGACGGCCAGCAGGACCATGCGCCGCTTGAAAGGAATAGTCATGGGCGCACCTCAGAAAACGAAGTCGACGGAAGCCGACAGCAGGCTGTAGCCGCGGCCCGGCTGGAAGCCCGGCTGCAGGTTGTCCAGCCCGCCGAACGATCCGGCGTGGTGCTCGACGCGGCTGGCCTGGAACTTAAGGGCGACGTTGTCGCGCACGTCCCAGCGCAACGCGGCGGAGTAGCTGTGGCGGTCGCCGTTGTTGCTGGCCACCGCGCCATTGAGCAGGCCGAACGGATCCAGCGCGCCCGGCATTTCCTGCCCGCGCACGTCCACGTGGGCGACCGTGAACGACGGCGTCAGGCTGCCGTGGCGATAGCCCACGCTCGCGTAGCCGGAAGTGGTCTTGCCGCTGATCGACGGCGCGTAGTCGGCGCGGATGACTTCGCTGCGCAGGAACCAATCGCCCGGGTCGTAGCTGTAGCCGATGCCGCTGAAGCTGCCGTCCATGTCGCGCGGATCCAACCGGGCCGCAGCCGCCGCCAGCGCCGGGATCGGCAGGTTGCGGTAGGTGTTGAACAGCGTATTGATGTCGTCGGTGACGTAATGCGCACGCCCCACGATGTGGCTGATGCGGAAGCTGGAGGCACCGCGATCCACCAGCACGGCCACGCCGCGCATCGCGTCGACGTCGGCCTTCTCCGAATCAATGCGGCCATAGAAGCCCTGGATGCCGATGACGGTATCGCCGGCGGTGATGTTGTACAGGCCCTCGATGCCGTCCATCGGCAGCAGGTAGTTGTAGACCTCCTGCGGCGGACGGGCCCACGGCATCGCGTAGCCGACGCGCTGGTACTCGGACAGCATGTACAGCGGCGCGGAAATGCGGCCGAGACGGGCGCTGAACGCGGACGAGAAGCGGTACTTGACGTGCGCCAGGGTGATCTCCGGGCGGTACGACTTGGTCACCGCGTACTCGCTGACGGCCTGCACCACGCCGCTGAAGTTCTCGGTGAAGTTGGCGTTGAACTGCACGCCGACCCGCGAGTCCAGCCTGCCGGACACGGAATCGCTGGCACCCACGCCAACATCCGTCTGGAAGTCCGAGGTGACGTCGGCCTTGTCTTCGCTGGAATGGGCGACGCCCAGCGTGCCGAAGCCGCTCAGCTTGAAGCGGTCGTCACCGTCCTGTGCCTGTACGCCCTGCGCGAGCGCAAGGCCGATCGCCAGCGCGATCCATTGTTTCTTCGGTTGCATGGGCATGCCCTTGTTCTGGTTGTGGGGGAGGTCCGGTCACATCGACCGGCCGCGGCCGCTTTCCGGACGCAGCCGTATGGCCTCGCCCCGGATAACGGCGCCCGTTGGGTGGAGTTGAGCGCCGCCCATCCGGACAGCGACGGTGGTCACGGTTGCACCCGGCCCGGTCCAAGCCTGGGCGGCACGTGCGGGCCTCGGCCACAGCCACCCCGGGCTGCTTTCCCGGTCGTCCACCATGGCGGACTGCCCGGACGCCGCGACGGCGACATCGGGCGGGCGGCAACCTCGCCCGGTCGCCCCCTTTGCCGCACGTCAACGGCAAGCCGGCGGGATGCTTCGGCCGCGGCTCAGTGTGCCCGGCAGGC
>JANJSW010000043.1 GCA_024711415.1 Thermomonas sp.
ACCAGCCTGCGCGACGTGCGCTGGGAAAGCTTCACGCCCAACTTCTTCGTGCTGGCCTCGCCCGACCTGGCCCGCGACCTGCCTGCCACCTGGATCACCTCGGTGCGGGTGCCGACCGGCGACACGACGCTGGTAACGGCGCTGTCACGCGAGATCCCGAACGCCAACGTGATCGACATCGACGCCGTCACCGGCGAGATCCGCCGCATCGGCGACCAGGCCGCGCTGGTGATCCAGGTGGTGTTCTGGTTCGCCTTCCTGTCCGGCTGCCTGGTGTTCGTGGCGGCGGTGGCGGCGACCCGCCGCGAGCGCATCACCGAACTGGGCGTGCTGCGCACGCTGGGCGCGAGCAGCGCGCAGCTGCGGCTGGCGCAGCTGGTGGAATTCGGCGCGATCGGCGCGATTGCCGGCGGTATCGCGGCAGTCGCTGCGGCCGGCATCGGCACCCTGTTCGCGCAGCGCGTGCTGGACCTGCCGCCCACCTGGAACGCCAGCACGCTGGTGATCGGCGCGCTGGCCGGCACCGCGGCGGCGATGCTGGCCGGCTGGCTGAGCATGCGCCGGCAGTTCCACGCCACCGTGCGCGAGACGCTGGGCGCGGCGGCGGGCTGAGCCGCGCCGGCTCAGACGTTGGCGCTTTCCGGCGCGATGCTGGTGTCCAGCGGCGCCGCGCCGCCGGCATCGCCGACACGCTCGGGGCAGTCCGCATCCAGGGTGAACGCGGCCATCGACAGCGAGCCGTAGCTGTAGCCGTCCACCAGCACGTCGGCGGGGCGGCCCGCTGTGGCGGACAAACCCGCTAGGTAGAGCAGCGGCAGGAAGTGTTCCTCAGTGGGCACCGCCAGCCGATAGTCCGGATGCGAGGCCAGCGTGGCGATGTCGTGCGGGCGCTCGGCCATCAGCTGCCTGACGTCGGTGTCGAAGCGCTGCGCCCAGTCGAAGCCGGCGTCCGGCTGCTTCCAGTCGATCGCGCGCAGGTTGTGCACCACGTTGCCGCTGCCCACGATCAGCACGCCGTGCCGGCGCAGCGCCGCCAGCTTGGCACCCAGCGCCAGGTGCCAGTCCAGCGGCTTGCGCGCGTCGAGGGAAAGCTGCACCACCGGGATGTCCGCGTCGGGGAAAGCATGCACCAGTACCGACCAGGTGCCGTGGTCGATGCCCCAGGCTTCGCGGTCGGCGCCGACCACGTAGTCCGGCGACACCACGTCGGCGATTTCCTCCGCCAGCGCCGGCAACCCGGGCGCCGGGTACTGCACGTCGAACAGCGCCTGTGGGAAACCGTAGAAGTCATGGATGGTGCGCGGATGCGGCATCGCGGTCACCGCCAACGCATCCACGTGCCAGTGCGCGGAGATGGCCAGGATCGCGCGCGGCTTCGGCACCGCGGCGCCGAACGCGCGCCACGCCTCGCTGAAGCGGTTGCGCTCCAGCGCGTTCATGGGGCTGCCATGGCCGAGGAAGGCGGCGGGCATCAGTGGGGACGTGGGCATGGCGGGACCTCCGGGTCCGGGAAATCAGTCGGCCGTGCCGGTGGCAGGCACCAGCAGTGGCGGCAGGCCGTGGGGCACGGCGCGCAGGAAGCGCGGCGAGGTGGCAACGGTCGCGCCCAGCGCGGCGGCCGCGTGCCACGGCCAGCGCGGGTCGTAGAGTAGCGCCCGCCCGATGGCGATGGCGTCGGCGCGGCCCTGCACCAACGCAGCCTCGGCCTGCTCCGCGGTGGTGACCAGGCCTACGCCGATCACCGGCATGGCGACCTCGCGACGGATCGCCTCCGCGAACGGCAGCTGGTAGCCCGGCCCGGCGGCGATGCGCTGGGACGGATGCAGGCCGCCGCTGGACACATGGATGAAATCGCAGCCGCGGGCGTCCAGCGCCCGCGCCAGCACGATGCTCTGGGCAAGATCCCAGCCATCGTCCACCCAGTCGGTGGCGGAGATGCGCACGCCCACCGTCATCATCACCGGCACCTCGGCGCGGATCGCGTCGAACACCTCCAGCACCAACCGCATTCGATGTTCCAGCGCGCCGCCATAGGCATCGTCGCGGTGGTTGCTGAGTGGCGACAGGAACTGGTGCAGCAGGTAGCCGTGCGCGGCATGGATTTCGATGGCATCCAGTCCCAGCCGGGTAGCGCGGCGCGCCGCCTGCGCGAACGCCTGCACCACACGGGCGATGCCGGCGGCGTCCAGCGCCTCTGGCACCGGATCCGTGTCCGCATAGGGCAGCGCGGAAGGCGCAACGGTCTGCCAGCCGTGCGCCGTCCCTGGCGCGATGGCGCCGCCGCCCTGCTCCCACGGGCGATGGGTGGAGGCCTTGCGCCCCGCATGCGCCAGCTACACGCCCACCGGCATCGACGACCAGCGCCGCACCCCCGCCAGCGCCTGCGCGAACGCGGCCTCGCAGGCGTCGTCGTACAGGCCCAGGTCGGCCCAGCTGATGCGACCCTCGGGCACCACCGCGGTGGCTTCGGTCAGCATCAGGCCCGCACCCGACTGCGCCAGCGTGCCCCAGTGCTGCACATGCCAGTCGTTGGCCAGGCCGTCGGTGCTGGCGTACTGGCACATCGGCGCCACCACGATGCGGTTGGCCAGGGTGAGCGGGCCGAACGAGATGGGCGCAAACAAGCGCGGCATGGCGGATCTCCGGCAGGTGGCCGGCCACTATCCGCGCCGCATGCGCCGCCCATCAAGTGCATCCGCGGAACGCTGCCTTGCAGCTGCCGCTCGTCGGCGGGCGGTTACGGCTGCATCCAGACCGGCCAACGCCACGTATCGGGTCGCACTGGCCACCCGCTGGCCTTCCATCCACAGGAGTCCCCCGAATGAATCGCCTGCCTGTTGCCCTCCTCGCTGTCGCCCTCGGCCTGCCCGCCACTGCCCTGGCCCAGAGCGGCCCCAGCTTCACCCTGATCGGCGGCGGCGACGTCTCCGTCAGCGGCGACGTGCACAAGGGCGCGATCGCCCCGATCGCCGACCTCGGCCCGCTGAACCCGGCGCTGGCCGGCGTGTCCGCCGAACTGCGCATCGGCGCGCGCTCCTACGACAGGATCTACGGCAAGGCCACCAACTTCGGCGTGGAAATGGCGTGGCCGATGGCCAGCGGCGAAGTGTTCGGCCAGTTGCTCTCCACCCGCACCGGCGCCGGCAGCACCGAGGTCGGCGGCGCATTCGTGCCCGCGCTCGACACCACCCTGCCGGTGTACGGCCGCTTCGAGGGCTACAAGGCGATGTCGCTGGAAGGCGGCTACCGCCACTTCTTCGGCACCGGCAAGGTGCGCCCGTACGTGGCCGGCCGCATCGGCACCACCAAGGTGGATGGCATCAAGGCCACCTTCACCATCCCCGATGCCGGCATCACTCTCACCGACGTGCCGTTCTTCGACGGTGGCTGGCTGTTCAGCGGCGGCGCCGACCTCGGCCTGCTGTGGTCGATGTCGGAAAAAGCCTCGTTGGGCCTGGAAGTCGGTGCCCGCTACCACGGCGATATCGCCGACGACGACAGCGCGCTCGCGGGCCTCGGCCTGGCCTCGATCAACGACGCCGGCAAGCGCACCTCGTACCCGGTGAACCTGCGCCTGCAGCTGCGCTTCTAAGCCCTTCGCGCGTCGCCGCCACCTCCCCGCTCCCCCTGCCGGCGGCGGCGCGTGCCTTTACTCCCCCGGCACCGGGAT
>JANJSW010000052.1 GCA_024711415.1 Thermomonas sp.
GACGATGTCGGTGACGTCGCTGGCGGCCAGCGCGTCCATCAGTTCGCGCATCCGCAGCTGCGCGGACAGTGCCTGCGCCCGCGCGGCCAGCGTGAAGGCGGAGCTGGCGGAGGTCCCGCGCAGTGCGCCGTGCAGCGCCGCCCGCCCCTCGGTCACGTTGACCTCTTCGCCCCCCAGCAGTTGCCGCATCGCCGCGGCCAGATCCGCGCGTTCGGCGATCGCGAACAGCGCATCCAGTGCTTCGCGGTCATACCGCTGGCGCGCGAAATTGGCGTAGAGCGGGCCGCAGCGCAGGGCGAAATCGCCGGCGCGGGCGGGATCCGCTGCCAGCAGGACCGACAGCGTGGTGCCGGAAAGCCGGTCGGCGTGCGCCTCCAGACCCTCCAGCAGACCGACCATCCCGGTCAGGCCGCCTGCTTGGGCATGGAGTGGTTGGTGTGGGTCAGCCGGTTGTCGCGGTCCACGTACACGCAGGTCGGCTTGTGCGCCGCGGCCTCCTCGGCATCGCACTGCACGTAGGCGCAGATGATGACCAGGTCGCCGACGCGCGACTTGTGCGCGGCTGCGCCGTTCACCGAGATCACCCCGCTGCCCTCCTCGCCGCGGATCGCATAGGTGGAATAGCGCTCGCCGCTGGTGACGTCGTAGATGTCGATACGCTCGTACTCGCGGATGCCGGCGATGTCGAGCAGGCGGCCGTCGATCGCGCAGGAGCCTTCGTAATGCAGCTCGGCGTGGGTGACGGTGGCGCGGTGGATCTTGCCCTTGAGCAGGGTCAATTGCATGGTTTTCGACTCCGGTGGAACCGGCCGGATGTCCGGCCTGCGGGAAAAGTATAGGGCGGGCTTTCCGCGCTGCAACAAACAGGACCTTCACGGCCCCGGCGCTGCGCCCGGGTCAGGCGCGCCCGGCGAGCTCGAATTCGAGATTGTCGATCAGGCGCGTACGCCCCAGCCGGGCGGCGATGAGCGCTACCAGCGGGCCGGGCTGGCCGTCCACCGGCTCGCTGAAATCCGGGCGCCGCAGCACCGCATAGTCGGGCACGAAGCCGGCGGCGCGCAGGGCGGCGTCGGCCTCGGCCTCGACCTGCGCCCGCGGCGCGCCGGCCTGCGCGGCATCGCGCATCGCCAGCAGGGTACGGTGGATGGCCGGCGCGGTCGCCCGCTCCTGGGGCGACAGGTACTGGTTGCGCGAGCTCATCGCCAGCCCGTCATGCTCGCGCACGATCTCGCCGGCCAGGATCTGCACCGGCATCTGCAGGTCGGCGACCATCTGCCGGATCACCGCCAGCTGCTGGAAATCCTTGCGCCCGAACGCGGCCACGTCCGGCTGCACCTGGTTGAACAGGCGCGTCACCACGGTGCACACGCCGTCGAAATGACCGGGGCGGCAGGCGCCTTCCAGCACCGAGCTCACGCCCGGCACCTGTACCTTCGCCGCCAGCTCCACTCCGAACGGGTACATCGCCTCCACTTCCGGCAGCCACAACGCGTCGCAACCGGCGGCCTGGAGCCCGCTGGTGTCGGCGTCGGGCGTGCGCGGATAGCGGGTGAAATCCTCGTTCGGGCCGAACTGGGTGGGATTCACGAACACGCTGGAAACCACCCGGTCGGCGTGCCGGCGTGCCAGCGTCACCAGCGAATAGTGGCCGGCGTGCAGATTGCCCATGGTGGGCACGAAGCCGATGCGCAGGCCCTCGCGGCGCCAGCCGGCGATGGTGGCGCGCAGTTCTTCGAGTCGGATGATGGTCTGGATCACATGGGTCGCCTGGTTGGCCGCCGGCTTTCCCGCCCGGGAAAACGCGGGGCTGGGCTGCTAGCTGTAGGAATGCGCCTTGTCCGGGAAGGCGCCACTGCGCACCGCCTCGGCATAGGCACGCACGGCACCGAGGATGGAGCCGCCTTCGGCGAGGAAGTCCTTGACGAACTTGGGCTTGCGGTGGCCGGTATCGATGCCCAGCAGGTCATGCAGCACCAGCACCTGGCCGTCGCAGCCGGGGCCGGCGCCGATCCCGATGGTCGGGATCGGGCTGGCCGCGGTGATCTCGGCGGCAAGCTCGGCGGGCACGCCCTCCAGCACCAGCAGGGCTGCGCCCGCTTCGGCCACGGCCAGCGCCTCCGCGCGCAGGCGCTCGGCGGCGGACTGTTCGCGCCCCTGCACCTTGAACCCGCCCATCTTGAGTACCGATTGCGGGGTCAGGCCCAGGTGCGCGCAGACCGGGATCTCGCGATCGACGAGGAAGCGGATCGTCTCCAGCTTGTGGCCCGCACCCTCCAGCTTGACCATCGCCGCGCCGGCCTGGATGAAGCGCACCGCCGCCGCATGCGCCTGTTCCGGCGTGGCATCGCTGCCGAACGGGAAGTCGGCGACCTTCAGCGCACGGCTGGCGCCGCGTGCCACCGCGGCGGTGTGGTAGACGATGTCCTCCACCCGCACCGGCAGCGTGGAGTCATGCCCCTGCACCACCATGCCCAGCGAATCGCCGATCAGGATCAGGTCGATCCCGGCATCGTCCAGCACCCGCGCGAAACTGGCGTCGTAGCAGGTCAGCATGGTCAGCCGACGGCCCGCCTCTCGTGCCTGGGCGAGCTGCGGCACGCTCCAGGACTTCTGTTCGGCATGTACGCTCATCGCGGTTCCCGGCAGGTCAGGGGCGGCATTATCGCGCAGAACCCGGGGCGGGCCGCTTGCCCCGGATCAAGCACCTTCGATTGCCTCCACGCCGGCGACATCCACGTGCCGCAGCGCCTCGCCGACGCTGCCGTGGCCGGGGAACAGCTGGTCGGCGGCGATTTCGGCAAGCGGCACCAACGCGAACGCGCGTTCGTGCAGGTGCGGATGCGGCACCCGCAGGCCGGGCTGGTCGATGCTGTCATCGGCGTACAACAGCAGGTCCAGGTCGAGCACGCGCGGACCCCAGCGCGTTGCAGCCGCCTCGTCGTCGCGCAAGCGACCGGCCGCACGCTCGATCGCCAGCAGCTGTGCCAGCAGCGCCTGCGGCGCGAGCCGGGTTTCCAGCAGCGCCGCGGCGTTGACGTAGTCCGGCTGATCGGTGCGGCCCCAGGCCGGCGTGCGGTACAACCGGGAGGTCGCCAGCAGGCGGCTGTCCGGCAGCGCCGCCAGCGCGTGGAAGGCAGCGCGCAGCGCGCGTGCGGGATCGCCGAGGTTGCCGCCCAGGCCGATGCAGGCCCGAACCGGCATCCGGGCAGGTTGTTGTTCGCTCACGACCTGCGGCGGCGGCGCCGACGACGAGGCGCAGCGGCAGCGTCCGGACCCGCCTCGGCTTCGGTGTCGTCATCCTCCGGATCGCGCGCCTCGTCGGCCTCGCTGGCGGCCACCGCCACCGACGGCTGCAGCTGCACCTCGCGCCAGAACGCCACGTCGTCGGCGTGCGACTCGGAGGCGGCCAGGCGCAGCTCGAGGAAGTCGATGGCAGCGCGGAAACGCGGGTGCGCCAGCAGTCGGAATACGCGCTTGCGCTGGCGCTGCGAGAACCGCGGCTGCATCAGCCAGATTTCCTGCATCGGCAGCGAGAAGCGCCGCGGCAGCGCGGTGCGCGCGACCTGGTGCATGGTCACCCGGTCGGCTGCGCGGCGCTGCGCCTCGGCGGCGTGCACGCCCTGCGCCTGCAGCTGCGCCAGCGCGCGGCAGTAGGCCGGCCACAGCAGCACCGCGTACAGGAAGGCGGGCGAGACCGGCTCGTCGTTGGCCACCCGCGCATCGGTATTGCGCAACCCCTGCACCAGCATCCGCCGCAGCGCACCGGATTTGTTGGAATCCAGCGCCTTGGCGGTTTCCGGCAGCAGCGCCGGCAGCAGGCCATGCGCCTCCAGGTGTTCGAAGCTGGCGACCGCGTGGCCGGACAGGAACAGCTTGAGGGTTTCCTCGAACAGCCGCGCCGGCGAGGCGTCGGCCAGCAGCGGCGCCAGCCGCGGCAGCGGTTCGGCGGTGGCGGCTTCGATGGTGAAGCCCAGCTTCGCCGCCAACCGCGCCGCGCGCAGCATCCGCACCGGGTCTTCGCGGTAGCGCGCCTCCGGCTCGCCGATCAGCCGCAGCAGCCGCGCCTGCACGTCGGCATAGCCGCCCACGTAGTCGCGCACCGAGAAGTCCTCGATCGCGTAGTACAGCGCGTTGGCAGTGAAGTCGCGGCGCACCGCATCGTCCTCGATGCTGCCGTAGATGTTGTCGCGCAGCAGGCGGCCGCCGTCGTCGGTCTGGCGATCGCCATCGTCATCGCCGCCGTTGGCGCGGAAAGTGGCGACCTCGATGATCTCGCGGCCATAGACCACGTGCGCCAGCCGGAACCGGCGGCCGATCAGGCGGCAGTTGCGGAACAGCGCCTTGATCTGTTCGGGCGTGGCATCGGTGGCGACGTCGAAGTCCTTGGGTTCGCCGCCGATCAGCAGATCGCGCACCGCGCCGCCGACCAGGTAGGCACCGAACCCGGCTTCGCGCAGGCGGTACAACACCCGCAGCGCGTTGGGACTCATCTGTTTGCGGGACACGCCGTGGACATCGCGCGGAATCACGCGCAGTTCCGGTACGACGGGGAAAATGGAGCGTTCGAGTTGGGTCATGCGCTGCGATTGGCTGAAACGGGGCGTTGCCAGAGGCGAACGCAGCCTTTTATACTAGCAAGCTCGGCAGGCCATCCGGCACTTCCGGGCCGGTCGTCCAACCGGCTGCAACCAATGCTCCCTTCGTCTAGAGGCCCAGGACGTGGCCCTCTCAAGGCTAAAACACGGGTTCGAATCCCGTAGGGAGCGCCATACAACAAAACCCCGTGTCGATGACACGGGGTTTTTTGTTGTTCGCCCTTTGCAAAAAACCGAATCCGCAAAGATTAGGCAGATTCGCCGGGAGCGAATCCGGACAGCCGAAGGCTGCCCGAAGGGGTGAGTCGCCGCGCTTGCGCACCACCGGTGCGCGCGGCGGCGAACGCCCGGAGGCTAGGCCGGAGGGCCGGAAGAGCACATGGAGGCGACGCGTCTGTCCCGTCGCGTCCGAAACACCGGCCCCGCTCATCGGGACGTCACCGCGCCACGTCACCCATGCAGTCCCAACGGATCCGCCATCGGC
>JANJSW010000067.1 GCA_024711415.1 Thermomonas sp.
GCGCGCCTGCCGGACCGCCAGGTGGTGCATGCGATGCGCTACGGCGAGCCGTCGGTGGCCTCGGTATTCGATGGGCTGCGCGCCGCAGGCGTGCGCCGGGTGCGGGTGCTGCCGCTGTACCCGCAGTACTCCACCACCACCACCGCCAGCGTGGCCGACGCGGTGGCGGCGGCCGCGGCCGGCCTGCAGGTCGAACTGCTGCACGACTACCACACCGATGCCGGCTGGGCCGCGGCGGTGGCCGACTCGATCCGCGCGCACTGGGCCGCGCACGGCCGCGGCGAGCGGCTGCTGCTGTCCTTCCACGGCATCCCGCGCCGGCTGGTGGACGGCGGCGATCCCTACGCCGACCAGTGCGAGGCCAGCGCGCGCGCGATCGCGGCGGCGCTCGGCATCCCGCGCGACGACCTGCTGCTGACCTTCCAGTCGCGCTTCGGCCGCGAACGCTGGCTGGAGCCCTACACCCAGCCGACGCTGGAAGCGTTGGCGCGCGAGGGCGTGCGCCGCGTCGACGTGGTCTGCCCCGGCTTTGCGGTGGACTGCCTGGAAACGCTGGAAGAGATCTCGGTGGAGAACGACGCCGCCTTCCGCGCCGCCGGCGGCGAGGCGCTGCGCTACATTCCCTGCCTGAACGCGGGCGGCGCGCATGCCGACGCGCTGGCCGCATTGGCGCGCGGCGACGCGGGCTGGGCCTGATGCACGAGACCGGTTTCGACGTCGCGCTGGGCCGGCTGGCCGCGCTGCGCAACGACGGCCGCGGCCCGCGCCTGCTGGCCCTGCACGGCTGGCTGGACAACGCCGCCAGCTTCCTGCCGATGGCACCGTACCTGCGCGACTTCGACCTGGTCGCGCTGGACCTGCCCGGCCATGGCCGCAGCGCGCACCTGGCGCCGGGCGCGGAGTATTCCTTCAGCGTCGCCATCGCCGCGGTGCTGGATACCGCCGACGCGCTGGGCTGGGACCGCTTCCACCTGCTCGGGCATTCGATGGGCGCCGGCATCGCCAGCATGGTCGCGGCCGCCTGCCCGGAACGCATCGAGCGGCTGGCGGTGATCGAGATGCTGGGCGCGCTGGCGGAGGTGCCGGAGCACACCGCGTCACGGATGCGCGAAGCGGTGGCCGCGCAGCGGCTGGTGGCGGGCAAGCGCCTGCGCGTGTTCCCCGACATCGATACAGCCGTGCGCGCGCGCCTGCACGCCGGCCGGGTGCCCGGCAGCGGCCTGGACGAGGCGCTGCTGCGCCTGCTGGTCGAGCGCGGCGTGACCCCGGTGGCCGGTGGCTATGCCTGGAGCAGCGACCAGCGCCTGACCCTGCCCAGCCTCAGTCGCCTGACCGAGGCGCAGATCGACGACATGCTGGCCGCCATCGGCTGCCCGACCCTGGCCGTGTTCGCCGAGCCGGCCCAGCCCTATTTCCCCGATGCGCAGCGCCGCCGCCGGGTGGAACTGCTGCCGCACGGGCGCCTGCTGGCGATGCCGGGTGGCCACCACCTGCACATGCAGCAGCCGGAAACTGTGGCCGCGGCGGTGCGGGAGTTCCTGGGGCGGCCGTAGGCGGGACATCGGCCCCGCCACGTGCCTCGCGCGCGCTGGAGCCGTTTTGCCGTGCGCGCCGGGTTATTCGCTGGTGCCGGCGCGGATGGCGAGCTGGGTGCCGCCTTCCTCCGCCTTCATCAGCTGGTAGAACACCTGCCGCTTGTCCTTGCTGTAGGCCAGGCTGCTGCCGTCGCCGGTCTGCATCTCCATCTCGCGTTTCCAGCCGCCGTCCTGCATCGCCTTGTCGGTGGCGGCATGCACGGCGGCCATGTCGGCCGCGGTGGACAGGTTGACCATCTGCGCGCCGCCCATTTCCATCGCGCTCATCACCTTGTGTCCGTCCGGCAGGTAGATGTCGGCGGCGAAGCCCGCCGGCAGCGGCACGCTGCCGCCGTCCTCGGCGGTGGCCACTTTCAGGTCGCCCTGTTCGGTCTTGATGGTGACGGCGTTGCCGTCCTTGTCCACCTTCATGCCGGTGGCTTTTTCCATCGCGGCTTCGACCGCGGCGTCCTGGGCCTTCTTGCAGGCGGGCAGTGCCATGATCGCGGCGATCAGGGCGAGGGCCAGCAGGCGGCGATGGGTCTGGATCATGGACATGGGTTCCCCGGGGTTGTCGTCACCGGAGGATACGGGAATCGCGACCTCAGCCGGCCAGCAGCTGGCGCAACCTGCCCTTCAGCGCACGCCCTTCGACGCGCAGGAAATCGCGCTGGTCGCGCCACGCCGGGAACCGCGCCTCCACCTCGCCCCAGAAGCGCGGCGAGTGGTCGGCATGCAGCAGGTGGCAGAGCTCGTGCACCAGCACGTATTCGAACGCCGGCGGCGGCGCCAGCAGCAGGGCCAGGTCCAGCGCCAGCGTCCCGTCCGGGGCCAGCGAGCCCCACAGTGACGAGGTGCGCTTGAACACGATGCGGCGCGGCGTGCGCGGCATGTCGGGCAGGTACTTCGGCAGCCAGCGCCCGGTGTCGGCGCGTCCCTGCGCTTCGTAGAAATCCTTCAGCGCGCGACGCAGCGCGGCGTCGCCGGCATTGGCCGGGGCGGTGAAGCACAGGCCGTCGTCGCCGCGCTCCAGCCGGGTGGCGCGCCCGCCCTGCCAGCGCAGCGGCAGTTCGATGCCGCGCAGCGGCAGCGTGGCGGTGCCGTCGCGCACCAGCCCGCTGCCCGCGGCATCGGCCTGCCGCTCCAGCTGCGCGGCCAGCCAGCCGCGGTGCTCGTGCAGGAAGCGCTCGCCCTCGGCGCGGCTGGCGCGCAGCGGCAGGGTGAGCCGTGCGCCGCGTTCGTCGACGCTCAGCTTGATCCGCTTCGCGCGCGGGTCGTGCACGCGCAGCAGTTCGATGCTGCGCTGCGCGTCGAGCTGGAAACTGACCTGCTCGCGCCGCGGTGCACGGGTCGTCGGCGCGGTGCGCAGGGTGGGCAGCAGGCGGAACAGGGAACGCATGGCGCCAGTGTAGAACGCCGGCTGCGGCGGAACCGCGGCGTCACTCCGCCTTGCTGAGCTTGAACGCGCTTTCGAGCACGGCGAACAGGCGCTTGAACTCGCCCGTCATCAGCGCGAAGCGGGCCTGCAGTTCGGCCACGATGTCGTCGTGCTCGGTGGACTCCATCTGGTCCACCGCGCCGTCCAGCAGCTTGAACTTGCGCACGATCAGGTCTTCCCCGATCACGAAGCTGACGTGGTCGTCCAGCACCAGTGCCAACCGCGTGCACTGCTTGCCGGCCTCGAGATGCTTGCTGATCTCCTCGCCGGACAGCTCCATGCGCTGGATCTTCACCACCGCGCCGGTGTCGGTGGGGTCGCGCAGCTCGCACTCGTCGCCCAGCGCCAGCCCGTCGGGCAGCGCGTCGCCGGCCAGCCAGCCGGTGAGGATGGCGCGCGGCGCCACTTCGGCGTTCAGCGGCAGCGCCGGGAAGCTGCCCAGCGCGCGGCGCACTTCCGACACCACCGACTCGGCCGACTTGCGCGAGGAGGTGTCCACCGCGATCACGCCCAGCTGGCCGTCGAGCAGGGCGTCGCTGCGCACCGGGCGCACGAACGCGCGCGGCAGCAGTTCGGTGATCAGCTCGTCCTTCAGCCGTTTGCGGGTGCGGCCGCCGGGCTTGCGGCCTTCCTTCTCCTCGATCGCGGCCAGTTTCTTCTGCAGCAGGTCGTTGACCACCGCGCCGGGCAGGAGCTTGTCCTCGCCACCCACGGTCAGCCAGCGCGCGCCGTCGCACAGGTGCTGGAAGCCGTCGTGGTGCTGGCCCATCGGCGCGACGAAGCCGCGCGAGGAGAGTTCCAGCGGACCGACCGGCTTGAGCGCGCATTCGGCCAGCTGCGGTTCGAGGTCGGACAATTCCAGCGAGGCGGGGAAGCGGAACAGGGTCAGGTTGCGGAAGAACATCGGGAATCCTGTGGAAGGGCCTGCGCCAGCGGATGGGCGGCGGCCGGGGTGGTGGTGCGTGGGCGGCGGCGCGGGATCAGGACTTGAGGATGTCCAGGCCGTCATGGTTGCGCACGGGATGCAGCGCCATCGCCACCGGCTCGGGCTCGGCGGGGGCGCCGGCCAGCCACGCATGCGCATCGGGCAGCGCCGCCTCGCCGCGCCTACCGAGGGCGAGGAAGTCGAACAGCTTCGGATCGCTGAGCTGCGACGGGCGGATGTCGCCCAGCGCGCGCGCCATGGTCTCGATCCGGCCGGGCGCCTCCTTCTCCCACTGCGCCAGCATCTTCTTGACCTGCTTGCGCTGCAGGTTCTCCTGCGAGCCGCACAGGTTGCAGGGGATGATCGGGAATCCCTTCGCCTCGGCGTAGGCCTCGATGTCGTCCTCGCGCACGTAGGCCAGCGGGCGGATCACCACGTGCTTGCCGTTGTCCGACAGCAGCTTGGGCGGCATGCCGCTGAGCTTGGCGTGGAAGAACAGGTTGAGGAAGAACGTGGCCACCAGGTCGTCGCGGTGGTGGCCCAGCGCGATCTTGGTGATGCCGTTGTCCTCGGCCCAGGTGTACAGCGCGCCGCGGCGCAGGCGCGAGCACAGCGAGCACATGGTCTTGCCTTCGGGCACGACGCGGGTGACCACCGAGTAGGTGTCCTGCTCGATGATGTGGAACGGC
>JANJSW010000084.1 GCA_024711415.1 Thermomonas sp.
GCTGCTCGCGGTCGCCGCGCAGCTGCGGCGCGTCGCGCCGGCCGGGCCGGCCTGCCGCGAGCCGCCAGACGCGCAACGCCTGCTCGATCTCGCCCGAGGCCAGCGTCCAGTCAGCGGCGTCGCGTGCATCGGCCAGGCCGATCCGCAGCAGGTCGCGGTTGCGTTCGCGCCGGCGTGCCGCCTCGCGCGCTTCGCCGGTGGCCAGATACGGCCGGTAGCCAAGCGCGGCCAGCCGTGCCAGCGGCTTCGACAGAGCGGTGCGGGCGGGGTCCCAGGCGATGCGGATGCGCCCGGTGATGGCGTTGGCGGTGGAGTCGAGCACGCCGGGTTCGCGCGCCAGCGCGCGGTCGATCAGCCAGGCGCAGGCGGCGCAGCGCATGCCGTCGGTGAGCACGGTGATCTCGCGGCCGCCGTCCACCTCGCGGGCGTGGCCAGCCAGCAGTTCCTCGCGGTCCCAGGCGGCCAGCGCCGGCGCGTCGGCATCGACCCGCCCGCCTGGCGCGCTGCGCAAGCGGTAGTAGTCATCCAGGTGCGCATCCGCGATCCAGCGCGCGGCGGCGGCACAGCCTTCGCAGCAGAAGTCGCGCGTGCCGCCATCGGCGTCGGCGCGCACCGGCGACTGCGGCAGCGCTTCGCCGCAGTGGTGGCAGACCCCGGCCATGGCATTCACCGCGCTACGGTTGCCCGTCGTCCAGTGACGGCCGCAGCTGCGCGGCGAGCTGGCCCTTCGGCATCCGTCCGCGCAGGCGCCAGTCTTCGCCAGAGGCCGGCTGCAGTTGGACCAGCCAGTCGTGGTCCACGGCCGGCTTGGCGTCGATGCGCCAGCCGGTGTCGGTGGCGGCCAGTGCCAGCGACAGGTCCTGTTCGGCGCGGGTGGGGTGGTGCAGGCGCAGCGTGAGCGCGGCTGCGCGGTCGAAGTCGCCGCTTACCGGCAGCACTTCGACGAAACCGTGTTCCTGGTCGATGCGTACGATCGCGCCCAGCTTGCGCTCGGCTGCCCGTGCATCGGGGGTGAGGTCGGCCTGCTGGGCCTGGCCGGTGCGCTGCACTTCGTCCGGCACCGCGTCGATCGCATCACCGTTGCCAGCGACGGTGAGCATGACCACGCTGCCAACCACCACCGCGCCGACCAGTGCCACCATCAGCCAAACGATGGGCTGCCGCCACGGCGACGACGAGTCGCGTTCCATCCGGATTCTCCTGGAAGTCAGTGCGCGGGCCGCTGCGGGAAGCGCAGCGGTTCGCGACGATGAGGGTTACATGGGGCCAAAGAACGTGCTGTCGACGCGCGCCTTGGCGCTGCCGTCGTCGGCCTCGATCACGAAGACCAGCGGGTGGCGGCCGCGCAGGGTGGCGGGCGCGCCCACCTCGACCGCCTGCGACACCACTTCGCCGGCCGGCACGCGCACGTTGACCGGCGCGTCCCTGAGCACAAGCGAGGCGGCGTCGGCCGATTCGATCCGCACCCGGTAGCTGTGGTCGGCGTCGGTCTTGTTGACCAGCTTCAGGGTGTAGCCGTTGGCGGTGCGGTCGCCCTGCTGCTGGTACAGCGCATTGCGGTCGCGCAGCACGTCGGCGATCAGCGGGCTGCGGTTGAACACGCCCCAGGTCCACGCCGCCACCAGCGCGGTGAGCAGGAAGCCATAGACGAAGATGCGCGGGCGCAGCACCCGGCCGGACTTTCCGTCCAGCGCGTGCTGGGTGGTGTAGCGGATCAGCCCGTGCGGCATCCCCATCTTGTCCATCACGTCGTCGCAGGCGTCGATGCAGGCGCCGCAGGCGATGCACTCGTACTGCAACCCGTTGCGGATGTCGATGCCGACCGGGCAGACCTGCACGCACATGGTGCAGTCGATGCAGTCGCCCAGCTCCTCGGTCTGGAACTTCGGCAGCGGCGCGGCATCGGTGCCATCCAACATCACCGTGCCGGCGGCCTGCAGCCGCGATGCGGCGGCGCTGGGATGTTTGCTGGCGCGGAACACGTAGTCGTAGGCGGTGCGCAGGTCGAGCAGGCCGCGCGCGCGCTGCAGCACGCTGGCCAGGCCCTTCTTGCGCGGGCCGCGCGGCTCGCCGCGCATCGGGTCGTAGGCGATGATCAGGGTGTCGCGGTCGAACATCGCGCTCTGGAAGCGCGCGTACGGACACATGTACTTGCACACCTGTTCGCGCAAGATGCCGGCGTTGCCCCAGGTGGCCAGCGAGTAGAACAGCACCCAGAACAATTCCCAGCCGTTCCAGTCGAACGGCACCAAGCGCGCGCCCAGGCTGGCGATGGGGGTGAAGAAGCCGACGAAGGTGAACCCGGTCCACAGCGCGAACGCTAGCCACAGCAGGTGCTTGCTGCCCTTGCGCAGGATCTTTTCACGGTTCCACGGGCCGGCATCCAGCTTCATCCGCTTGGCGCGGTCGCCTTCGGTCCAGCGCTCCATCCACAGGAAACATTCGGTCCATACCGTCTGCGGGCAGGCATACCCGCACCACAGGCGGCCGGCCAGGGCCGTGGTGAAGAACAGGGTGAAGGCCAGGATCATCAGCAGCAGCGCCAGCAGGCTGAAGTCCTGCGGCCAGAAGGTAAGGCCGAAGACGTGGAACTTGCGCGCCGGCAGGTCGAACAGCACCGCCTGGCGGCCGTCCCAAGTCAGCCACGGGAACAGGTAGTACATCCCCAGCAGCCAGAACACCGCCGCCTTGCGCAGGCGGTCGAAGCGCCCGGAAACGTCGCGCGGATAGACCTTCCGCTCGCTCACATAGACGGAATCGCCGCCGGAATCCAGCAGGTCGATGTCGATGCGTTTGCTCACTGCCTGTTACCTGCTGCTGGGTCCGTTGAAGCGGCTGGAAGGCCGCAGCAGGATCCAGGTGAAAAGGCTGGACGACGCCGTCGCCAGCCAGAAGGTGAAGAAGCCGATGCTGTAGCCCAGCCCGCGGGTGATGGCCAGGCCGGGGAACGTCAGGTCACGCAATTCCAGCGGGTCGATGAAGGCGAAGAACACCATCGTCGCCACCCCGGCCGCGAAGAAGCTGGGCCACAGGATGGCCCCGATCCGCTGTGCCATCGGGCGCGGCGGATGGTCGAAGTCCGGGGTGGTGAACGGGGTCATTGCTGGGCCTGGGCGCCTGGCTTGGCCTGGTGGGAGAGCGACCAGACATAGGCCGCGACCAGGCGTGAACGGGTATCGCCCAATACTTTACCCCACGCCGGCATCACTCCATGGCGGCCTTCGCCGATGGTGACCCGCAGCGCCTCGCGGCCGTCGCCGTAGAGCCAGTAGCCGTCGGTCAGGTCCGGCGCGCCGACCTTCGCATCGCCCTTGCCGTCCTTGCCGTGGCAGGCCACGCAGACACCTTCGTACAGGGTCTTGCCGCGCGCCGCCGCGTAATCGTTGCGGTTGCCGCCGGCCGGCTCGCCCAGCTGGTGCAGGTAGGCGATCACGTAGTCCACCGCATCCGGGCCACCCATGCCCTGCAGCACCTTGCCCCACGGCGGCATCACGCCTTCGCGGCCTTCCACCACCGTGTGCAGGATCTGCTCCGGGCTGCCGCCCCAGTGCCAGATGTCGTCGGTCAGGTCGGGATAGCCCACCGCGCCCTTCGCCGACGAGCCGTGGCAGGTGGCGCAGGTGTTGGCGAAGATCGATTTGCCCAGCGTCACTGCCTGCGGATCGCGCGCCAGCACGTCGATGGCCTTGCCCTTGTACGGGGCGAAGGTCTTTTCCAGCCGCGCGTTGGCGACGGCGGCCTGCGCGTCATGCTCGCCCTGCGAACTCCACTTGCCGAAGCCCTGGTAGGTGCCGAAGCCGCCGTACCAGAACAGGTAACCGAAGGCGAATGCGATGGCGATGTAGAAGCCGTTGATCCACCAGCGCGGCATCGGCTTGTTGTACTCGGTGATGTCGCCGTCCCAGTAGTGGCTGGTGTCCTCCGGCTTGGGATCGCCGGGGCGGCGCTTGGCGGTCCACCACAACAGCCAGGTCACGCCCAGCAGGTTGAACAGCACCAGGATGATGACGTACCAGTTCCATGCGGTGGTCATGCGTGCGTCCCCTCGTTGTCGCCGGCCAGGGCCTCGCCCGCCGGCACGCCGTCATCCACCGCCAGCCGCGCGGCGGCATCGAAGTCGCTGCGCAGGCGCGGTTGCCAAGCCCAGACCCACAGGCCGACGAACAACAGCAACAGCAGCGTTGTCACGATTCCGGAAATCATCTGCTCAGTTCCCCCGCGGCGCGTGCTTGCCGAGGCCCTGCAAATAGGCCACCAGCGCATCCAGTTCGGTCTTGCCGTCGACGGCTGCCGGGGCGGCCGCGATCTCGGCGTCGGTGTAGGGATCGCCCAAGCGCTTGAGCGCGCGCATGTGCGACTGCACGGTGGCGCCGTCCAGGGTGTTCTTCTGCAGCCACGGGAACGACGGCATGTTCGATTCCGGCACCACGTCGCGCGGGTTGATCAGGTGCACCCGGTGCCAGTCGTCGGAGTAGCGGCCGCCGACGCGGGCCAGGTCCGGACCGGTGCGCTTGGAACCCCATTGGAACGGACGGTCGTAGACGGATTCGCCGGCCAGTGAGTAGTGGCCGTAGCGCTCGGTTTCGAAGCGCAGCGTGCGCACCATCTGCGAATGGCAGTTGTAGCAGCCTTCGCGGATGTAGACGTCGCGTCCGGCCAGCTCCAGCGCCGGGTACGGCTTCACGCCCGGCAGCGGCTTGATCGCCTCGGCCTGGAACATCAGCGGGACGATTTCGGCCAGGCCGCCGAGCGAGACGGCCACGGCCACCAGCACGGCCATCAGGCCGATGTTCTTCTCGAGTTTCTCGTGTGCGATTCCCATGTCTCGTCCTCAGGCCTTGGCTTCGGCGACGTCGGGCGACATGACCGGATGCTCGGCCACGCCGTGCGCCATCTTCCAGGTCTTCCACATGTGCCAGCCCATCAGGCACATGCCGGCCAGGATCAGCAGGCCTCCCAGAAGGCGCCCCAGGTAGTAGGGGTAGGTGGCGACCAGCGACTCGACGAAGCTGTAGGTCAGCGTGCCGTCGGCGTTGGTGGCGCGCCACATCAGGCCCTGGGTGATGCCGGCGATCCACATCGAGACGATGTAGAACACCACGCCGATGGTGTGCATCCAGAAATGCGTGTCGATCAGCTTGGTCGAATACATTCCCGGCAGGCCCAGCAGGCGCGGGTACAGCGCGTACAGCGAGCCGATCGAGATCATCGCCACCCAGCCCAGGGTGCCGGCGTGCACGTGGCCGACGGTCCAGTCGGTGTAGTGCGACAGCGAGTTGACCGTCTTGATCGACAGCAGCGGGCCCTCGAAGGTGGCGATCATATAGAAGCTGATCGCCACGATCAGGAACTACAGGATCGGGTCGGTGCGCAGCTTGTGCCACACGCCGGACAGCGTGAGGATGCCGTTCATCGCGCCGCCCCAGCTGGGCGCCAGCAGGATCACCGAGAACACCATGCCCACCGACTGCGCCCAGTCCGGCAGCGCGGTGTAGTGCAGGTGGTGCGGGCCGGCCCACATGTAGATCGAGATCAGCGCCCAGAAGTGCACGATCGACAGGCGGTAGGAGTAGATCGGCCGCTGCGCCTGCTTGGGCACGAAGTAGTACATCATCGCCAGGTAGCCGACGGTGAGCAGGAACGCCACGCCGTTGTGGCCGTACCACCACTGCGCCATCGCGTCGACCGCGCCGCTGTAGACCGAGTACGACTTCCACAGCCCGGCCGGCATCACGATGTTGTTGACGATGTGCAGCAGCGCGATGGCGATGATGTACGCGCCGTAGAACCAGTTGGCGACGTAGATGTGCTTGACCCGGCGCTTGACGATGGTGCCGAAGAACAGCCAGCCGTAGGCCACCCAGACGATCGCGATCAGCAGGTCCAGCGGCCATTCCAGCTCGGCGTATTCCTTGCTCTGGGTGATGCCCAGCGGCAGGGTGATCACCGCGCCCAGCATCGCCGCCTGCCAGCCCCAGAACACGAACTGGGCCAGTTTGTCGGAGATCAGCCGTACATGGCAGGTGCGCTGCACCACGTACAGCGACGTGGCGAACAGCACCGAACCGCCGAACGCGAAGATCATGCCGTTGGTGTGCAGCGGCCGGATCCGGCTGTAGGTCAGCCACGGGATGTCGAAATTGAGGGCGGGCCAGTACAGCTGCGCGGCGCAGAGCACGCCGACGGCCATGCCGACGATGCCCCAGAACACGGTCGCAACCGCGAACTGGTGCACCACCTTGTCGTTGTAGGTGCCGGTGATGGCTTGCATGCGGGTCTCCGGAATGAACATGGACATGCTAGTCAGGCCTCGGAGATCGGGGCTTGACGCAGGTCAAATTGACGGGGTCTATCGCCGTCCTGGCGGGCTGTGGAAGCCGGGCAACTGGTGGCAGGATCGGCGATAATTGTAGCTCCAGCCCTTCCGATTTGCAGGCATTCGCAAAGTCATGAGCGATCCGATCCCGCTGAATCTGGCACGACTGCGGCGCACCTGTGCGGAATGCTCGTTGCAGATGTTGTGCCTGCCCGCAGGCGTCGATGCGGAGGATCTCGGCAGGCTGGACACGGTGGTGCAGCGGCGCAAGCCCCTGGCCAAGGGCGAAAGCCTGTATCGCACCGGCGACCCGCTGCGGGCGGTGTTCGTGGCCAGCGAGGGCAGCTTCAAGACGGTGGTGGTGAACCCGGCCGGCGAAGAGCACGTGCTGGGTTTCCACCTGCCTGGCGAGCTGTTCGGTCTGGACGCGATCGGCAGCGGCCAGCACCGCTGCGAAGCGGTGGCGCTGAGCGATGCGCGGGTGTGCGAGTTGCCGTTCTCGCAGCTGGCCACCATCGCCGCCAAGCTGCCCAGCCTGCAGCAGCAGCTGCTGCGCGTGATCGGGCAGAGCGCCGACCGCGACCACGACCACGTCGACGTGCTGTCGCGGCGCCAGGCCAGCGAACGCATCGCCCTGTTCGTGCACGGCCTGAGCGAGCGCTACCGGCGCATCGGCCGGCCCAGCGACGACTTCCAGCTGCCGATGAGCCGCGACGAGATCGCGCGCTACCTGGGGCTGGTGCTGGAAACCGTCAGCCGCGGTTTCAGCCGGTTGCACGAGGACGGCGTGATCGAAGTGCGCGGCCGGCGCGTGCGCATCCTCGACGAACACGCGCTGTGCTTGGCTGCCAACGGCGGCAGCGACGGCGCCAGCCCGCAGCCGCGCAAGCGCGACCGCGCCTGATCGGGCTGCGCGGCACCCTCCCGCCGGGCTTGCCGGACGGCCGGGCTTCCGCGAAGCTGCCGCGATGATGGCGGACCTGGACATCTTGCGCGGACTGGCGGTGGCGCTGGGCCTAGGCTTGCTGGTGGGCGTGGAGCGCGAGCGTCGGCGCGACGACGACGGCCACGGCATGGCCGGGGTGCGCACGTTCGCGCTGATCGGGCTGGCGGGAGCGATCGCCGAGCGCATCGGCGGCATCGGCATCGCACTGGGGGGTGCCTTCGTGGTGCTGGCGGCGCTTGCCGGTTATCGCGCCAGCCGCGGCCGTGACCCGGGCCTGACCACCGAAACCGCCATGCTGCTGGTGTTCCTGCTGGGCGTGCTGGCGATGCGCGAGCTGGTGCTGGCGGCGGGCCTTGGCGTGGCGGTGACGCTGCTGCTGGCGATGAAGACGCGCGCCCACCACTTCGTCCACCAGGTGCTGACCGACCAGGAGCTGCATGACGCGCTGCTGCTGGCGGCGGCCGCGACCGTGGTGCTACCGCTGCTGCCGGATCGCGCCATCGACCCGTGGGAAGTGCTCAATCCGCGCAAGCTGTGGTTGCTGGCGGTGATCGTGATGGCGATCAGTGCGCTGGGCCATGTGGCCAGGCGGGCATTCGGCGTGCGCGACGGGCTGCTGCTGGCGGGGTTCGCCGGTGGCTTCGCCTCCAGTTCCGCCACCATCGCCAGCATGGGTGCGCGGGCGCGCAATGAACCCGCGTTGGCCAGTGCTTGCGCCGGTGCCGGGATGATGTCCAACGTCAGTACCGTGGTGCAGCTGGGCGTGGTGGTGGGGCTGCTGTCGCCGCCGCTGCTGGGCCGGCTGTGGCCGGCGCTGTTGGTCTCCGGGGTGGTGGTGGCCGCATTCGCCCTTGCTGCCGTCCGCGCTGCGCGTGACGTACCGGGGGATCCTGCGCTTGCGACCGGGCGTGCGTTCGAGCCGAAACAGGCGTTGCTGTTCGTGGCGATCGTGGCGGTGGTGATGCTGGCCGCGGCCGCGCTGCAGGCATGGTTGGGCGATGCCGCGCTGGGCGCGGTGCTGGCGGTTTCCGGCTTTGCGGACACCCATTCGGCGGCGGCGTCGGCGGCGCAGCTTCATGCCACCGGTCACATCGAGCCCCGGGCCGCGATGTCGGGCATCGCGCTGGCACTGACCACCAATTCGATCACCAAACTGGGCCTGGCCTGGGCCAGCGGGGGGCGCGGCTACGCGCTGCGATTGCTGCCGGGCATCGTCGCCATGCTGCTGGCGTTCGTGCTGGCCCTGCGGCTGCTGTAAAACAAAGCGCGGCCCAAGCCGCGCCCGGTGGTGCATGCATTGCAAGCCCCGGCGCACTGCGCGGGACCATGCGGGTGAGCTCAGCCGCCCACGGCCTTGCGCACCGCGGCGACGAACTCCGGATCCGGCTGGGTGCCGATCTTCTCGGTGCGGGCGAGGATGCGGCCGTTGGCGTCGACCAGAATCAGCATGCTGCTGTGGTTGAACTCGCCGTCGGCCAGCTGGCGGTAGCGGATGCCGAGCACCGCGGCCACCGAGCGCACGTCGTCCGCGGGCGGCGTGGCCAGCGTCCAGCGGCTGAGGTCCAGTTTGCGCTGGTCTACCACCTTTTTCAGCGCGGCCGGGGTGTCGCGGGCCGGATCCATGCTCACCAACAGCACGCCCAGGCGCTTCTGCTGGGCCGGCGTGAGCTGGCGTTCGACCGCCTTGCCGGACTCGATGATCAGCGGGCAGATGTACTGGCAGGAGGTGTAGAACATCGACACCAGCCGCGGCTTGCCGCGCAGCGCGCGCCAGTCGCGGGTCTGGCCCTGGTTGTCGGTCAGCGGCAACGGCAGCTGGTAGATCGAATCGCCCGGCAGCGGCGGGGCGGGCTGGCCGGCGACAGCCAGATTGGCGAAGCCGAGCAGCAGGGTGGCGGCGATGCCGCGCAGCAGGTGTTTCATCGCAAGCATTGTCATGGCGCGCTCCTGGCGCAGCGGAAGCCCATGTTGGCGGTGGTGTCGCGGCCTTCCAGGGAAGACAGCATCGCCACCCGCATCATCACCGCGTAGTTTTCGCGGTCGTCCATCGACAGCGCGCCGGCGCCGCAGAACTTGCCCTTGTCGGGATCGCCCTGGGTGCGGTTGTCGCTGTCGACCATCAATGAGGAAGCGTCCTCGGTCCATTCCCAGACCAGCCCGTGCAGGTCATGCACGCCGTACACGTTGGGCGCCTGCATGCCCACCCTGGGCAGGGCTTCACGCGACGAGCGCGAGTACCAGCCGAGGATGCGTTCGCGCCACGCGGGATCCTGGCGGGCATCGGCATGGGTCTCGTCCGCCGCGGCGGCATATTCCCATTCGTTCCAGGTCGGCAGGCGCGCACCCAGCCAGCTGCAGTAGGCATCGGCCGCGAACCAGCTGACCCACACCACCGGGCGGTCAGGCAGCGCATTCGGGCCGAGCGTATCCGGCCCGGCCCAGTGCGAGAGATAGCGCCCTTCGGCGAACACGCTCGACACCCGGTCGCGCCGCCACTCCGGGTGGCGCTTCAGGAATGCCTGGAAGTCGGCGTTGGTCACCGGCTTGCGCATCAACGCGAAAGGCTTGATGCGCACGCCGTTTTTCGCATCCTCGTAGCGCAGCACCGACTTGAACTGGCCGCCCGGCAGCCCGGCATACCGCCCTGCCACCAGGCCGGCCGCGAGGCCGGCGAGGGGCAGGATCACGAGGCCCAGAACCAGAAGCGGGGCGGTCAGCCGCTTGCGCATGGCCTCAGTGACCCTCCGAGGCGTTGGCCGGCTTGGCGGCGCGAGCCGCGGCGGCATCGGCCTTGCTGATCTGGCCACCCGGGTTGCCCCAGCTGTTGAGCACGTAGGTGGAGATGTTGGCCACCTCGTCATCGGTCAGCTGGCTCATCGGCGGCATGTTGGAGTTGTAGTCCTTGCCGTTGACCTTCACCGGACCGACCAGGCCGTGCAGGATGATTTCCGGCACGCGCTTCGGGTTGGCCTTGATGTAGTCGGAGTTGGCCAGCGGCGGGAACACGCCCTCCATGCCCTTGCCGTCGGCGCCGTGGCAGGTGGAGCAGGTGCCGGCGAACACCACCTTGCCGGCCGCGATCTGCTCCTCCTTGGTCAGGGTGCCGGCCTTGGCGGAGGCAGCGGCCACCGATACCGGCGCGCGGCTGGTGCCGGCGACCTGGTCACCCAGGTAGACGGCATCCACTTCCTTGCCCGAGTAGATGTCCTTGCGCTCCTTGCCTTCGGCCTGGAGGATCGCCAGCGCGCCCTTGTTGAAGGCGCGGAAGATGCTGTGGTCGACCAGCACGTAGCTGCCCGGCACTTCCATGTGGAAGTCCATCATCGCCGCGCCGCCGGCCGGGATCAGCGTGGTCTGCACGTTCTCCTGGAACTTGGTGCCGCCCTCGTACCAGACCTTGTCGAAGATCTCGCCGATGACGTGGAAGCTGGACACCAGGTTGGGGCCGCCGTTGCCGACGTACAGGCGGACCTTCTCGCCGGTCTTGGCCTTGAGCGCCTTGTCGCCGGTCATCGAGCCTTCCATGCCGTTGAACAGCACGTAGGTCGGGTGCTCGTCGATGGCCTTGTTCATGTCAAAGCCCTGGTGGCCCTTCTCGCGGTACTTGCCGGTCGTGTAGAAGTCGCCCTGCATCACGTAGTACTCGCGGTCCACCGGCGGCAGGCCTTCCGGCGGCTCGACCAGGATCAGGCCGTACATGCCGTTGGCGATGTGCATG
This sequence comes from Thermomonas sp., assembly GCA_024711415.1. Lineage (GTDB taxonomy): Bacteria > Pseudomonadota > Gammaproteobacteria > Xanthomonadales > Xanthomonadaceae > Thermomonas. The sequence goes on from JANJSW010000084.1 coordinate 10,981, forward strand.
CCCACCGGTGCGGTGGCGCAGTGGTAGACGTACAGGCCGGCGTTGAGCGCCTTGAAGGTGAAGCGGCTGACGTGGCCGGGCGCGGTGAAGCTGGCGGCGGCGCCGCCGCCGGGACCGGTGACGCCGTGCAGGTCGATGTTGTGGGGCATCTTGCTGTCCGGCATGTTGCGCAGGTGGAACTCCACCGTGTCGCCCTGGCGCACGCGGATGAAGCTGCCCGGCACGGTGCCGCCGAAGGTCCAGAACGTGTAGCTCACGCCTTCGGAGATTTCCATGTCCTTCTCGACCACGTCGAGCGAGACGATCACCTTGGCGGGCTGGCTACGGCCGGTTGCCGGCGGCACCAGCGGGGGCGAGGTCAGCACGGCCTGGATGGGCTCGCCCACCGGCGGACCGAAGTCGCCCTTGGCGGAACCACCGGTGTCTTCCTTCTGGACGGCGCCGTTCGGGGCCGGGTTCGGCTGCTCGATGCGGCAGGCTGACAGGCCCAAGGTGGCCGCGACGGCCAAGGCCAGGGTGGCATACCGGACTGCGGGTTTCATCGTGTGATTACCTTTTGGAGTGATGTGTCGTTGTTGGCGGCAAGCATCGTTCGTCGGCGGGGTTTTGCATGTTGATCCAGGTCAAACCCGGCAGGCCGCCGCGCGGCGGCAACGCTGTCGCTTGATCTGCATCAACATGCGGGCCCTGCGAAGCGCAGAACCTTGCGCCACGCATCCAGAACCGGCACCCCCGATGGCGAACCATACACGAGTGATTTCCATTCTTGTCATCACGTTGGCGGCGGGTTTCCCGCTGCATGCAGCCGAGCCACCCAAGGCCGCACTGGAGTGGGATCTGCGCCTGCGCCACGAGCAGGTGGACGACGCCGGCTTCAGTCGCCACGCCAACGCCAGCACAGCGCGCCTGCGCGCCGGCTTGAGGTTGGCCCTAGCGGCTGGCTGGACCGTGCTGCTGGAAGGCGAGGGCGTGGCCGGCGCCGGCAACTACAACAGCGGTGCGAACGGCAAGGTGGCGTACCCGGCCGTGCTGGATCCGACCGGCGCCGAGCTCAACCAGGCCTGGGTGGGATGGAAGGGCACGCAAGGTGGCGTGACGGTTGGCCGCCAGCGCATCGCGCTGGACAACCAGCGCTGGGTGGGCGCGGTGGGCTGGCGGCAGAACGAGCAGACCTTCGACGCGCTGGGCGCGCAGTGGAAGCCGCGCACGGATCTGGCGCTGCAGTACTACTGGCTGGACCGCGTGCACCGGGTCGCCGGCGACAAGGCGGTCAACCGGCTGGCGCGCGAGCGCGACCTCGACAGCCACCTGCTCAACCTTGCGTGGAAGCGCGGCGCGCAGCAGCTGGTCGGTTATGCCTATCTGCACGACGACCGCGACGTCGCATCCGCTTCCACCGCTACCTATGGCGTGCGTTGGACTGGTGTCGCCGGGCAGGGCGGACAGGGCTTCGGCTGGACCGCGGAATACGCGCGGCAGACCGACCATGCGCGCAACCCGGCCACTTTCGGCCTCGACTACTGGCTGCTGGAACCCAGCTGGACCCGCGGCAAGACTACCCTGCGCGCCGGCTGGGAGCGGCTGGGCAGCAATGGCGCGGTGGCGGTGCAGTCGCCGCTGGCCACGCTGCATGCGTTCAACGGCTGGGACGACCAGTTCGGCACCACCCCGGCGAAGGGGTTGGAAGACCGCTATCTGGGTGCCAACGGCAAGTTCGGCAGCGGCAAGCTGGATGGCAAGCTCGGCTGGGCGCTGGCGTGGCACGACTATCGCGCCGATGACGGTGGCCTGCGCTACGGCAGCGAGTGGAATGCGTCGTTGGGCTTCCCGCTCCCGGGCGGCCTCAGCGGGCTGGTCAAGTTGGCCGACTATCGCGCCGACGGCTTCGCGCGCGACAACCGCAAGCTCTGGCTGCAGGTGGAATGGCGCGGCGCGCGGACGCTGGCGCCATGAAGAAACTGGATCTGCGCGCGCTGCCGGCGCCGGAGCCGCTGATGCAGGCATTGGCCGCGGCCGATGCCCTGCAGCCGGGGCAGGCGCTGGAAGTGCTGACGCCGCTGTTGCCGGCGCCACTGCTGGAGGCGCTGGAAGCGCGCGGCCTGCGCTGGCGCAGCGAGCCCTGCGCGGACCACGGCACCTGGGTGGCGATCCTGCGGCCTGCCGCTTGATGTCGGTACGATGACCAAGCTGGCGATGCAGCAGGCGCCGACGCCGGCCACGCCGCGGCGGTTCCTGCTGTCGGCGTCGCTGTGGGGCGTGGTTGCCGGCGTGCTGCTGGTGGTCGATGGCGGCGCGGCGCTGGCGTCGCGCTGGGGCGGCGCCACCCTGGCGCTGGTGCACGCGCTGGCGCTGGGCGTGCTGGGCAACGCGATGTTCGGCAGCCTGCTGCAGTTCCTGCCGGTGGCGGCGGGTGCGCGTGTGCGCGGTGGGCGTCCGGCGGCGTGGTTGCTGCATGCGCTGCTCAATATCGGTGCGCTGCTGCTGGTGTGGGCGCTGCGCCAGCCGGCGCTGCTGGCGCCGAACTGGGGCGGCCTGCTGCTGGTGGCCGCGTTCATCCTGCTGGCGACGCTGGTGCTGCCGGGGCTGGCCGGTGCTGCAGGGCAGGTGCTGCTGCGCTGGGGAATCGGCTGTGCGATCGCCGGCGGGCTGGTGGCGGCGTTGCTCGGGCTGTCGCTGGCACTGGCTATTGCTGGTGTCTGGCGAGTGCCGCTGCTGCCGCTGACCGATGCCCACGCCGGCTGGGGCGTGCTGGGCTGGGTGCTGGCGCTGTTGGTGGCGGTGGCGCGGGTGGTGATGCCAATGTTCCAGGGCGTGGCGGCGGTGCCCGCGCGCTTGCAGGCGGGTTGGCAGTTGGCGCTGTACGCGCTGCTGCTGGCGGCGCTGGCGATGGCGCTGCGTGGCGAGTCGGTGCCGGCCCTGCGGATGGGTGCGGGACTGCTGGTGCTGGCCGTCGCGCTCGGTGGCCTGCTGGTGCAGTTGCGCGCACCGAAACTGCGGCGTGCGCCGCTGACGTATTTCTGGATGGCGGGTTTCGCCGCGCTGGCCGCGGCGGCCTGCGCGCTGCTGGCGGGCGGCGAGGACAACCTGCTGCTGGCGGGCCTGCTGGCGCTGGCGATCGGGCTGCCGCTGCTGGTCGCCGGCATGCAGCTGGAAATTTCCGCCTTCCTCGGCTGGATCGACCTGCAGCGGCACTGCGGGCGCGGGGTGCGCCTGCCGGGCGTGCAGCTGCTGCTGCCGGCGCGCGACAAGACCATCGTGCTGGCGCTGCACGGGCTGTCCGCGATGGCGTTGCTTGCCGCCACGGCGCATCCTGCGCTGGCGCGGCTGGCCGGCAGCGCGCTGCTGCTGGCGCATGCAGCGGGCTTCGTCGCGTTGTGCGGCGTCGACTGGCGCCGCACCCGTTTCATCCGCGGTTTGAAGGAGCAGGGATGAACAAACCGTTGCCGCTGGTGTATTCGTGTTCGGGCTGTTCCAGCGCCGCGCAGATGGCCAACCACCTGGCGCTGCAGCTGGATCGCGCCGGTGCGGCGGAAATGTCCTGCATCGCCGGCGTCGGCGGCGGCGTGGCCGGGCTGGTGCGCACCGCGCGCAGCAAGCGCCCGATCCTGGCGCTGGATGGCTGCGTGCTCAAATGCGTGTCGGCCTGCCTGGCCAATGCCGGGGTGGTGGCCGACACCCACCTGGTGCTGTCCGACTACGGGGTGAAGAAACGCAAACACGCCGACTTCGATGGCGAGCAGGCCAACGCGGTTTATCTGCAGCAGGTATTGCCGGCGGCGCAGGCGCTGGCAGGGGGAAACGACGATGCGTGAACGGGCTCCGGGGCTGACCCCAGTGCGGCTGGCCATCGACGGCGTGGACGACGGTCTGGTGCTGCTGCTGGCGGCACGCACACGGCTGGCGCGGCTGGCTGGACGGCTCAAGGCCGGCGCCGGCATGCAGGGCCGCGACGATGCGCGCGAGCAGCGCGTCCATCGGCGCGCGGAAACGCTGGCCGGCGTGCTGGGGGTGGCGCCGGCCACCGCCAGTGGCGTGCTGGCGCTGGCGATCGGCGATGCCTGCCGGGCACAGGGGCTGCAATCTGATCTGGATCAAGGAGCGGCCCCCGGCGATGGCCGCATGATCGCGACCATCATGCACACCCATTCCGATTCCGCGCCGGCCCCGGCGCATCCGCTGCTGCGGCTGGTGCCGCCGCCACGCCGCATCGCGCCGCTGCTGCGGATCCTGCCTCTGTCCACGCAGAAGCGCCTGCTGGAACGGGCGATGGCGAAGGTGCTGGCGGCGCCGATGGCCGATGGCACCCTGGACTTCATGGCCGGCCGCCGGCTGGGCATCGAGGTCAGCGACCTTGGCCTGCGTTGGGTGGTGGAACTGCAGGGCCAGCAGCTGGTGGTGGTGGATGCGCCTGCCGAAGCCACCGTCCGCGGCACCGCCACCGACCTGCTGCTGCTGGCCGGCCGGCTGGAGGACGCCGACACCCTGTTCTTCCAGCGCCGGCTGGTGCTGACCGGCGACGTCGAGCTCGGCCTGACCGCGCGCAACATGCTGGACCGGCTGCCGTGGGAAACCGTGCCGCTGGGCCTGCGCATCGCCCTCAACCGCGGCGCCCGCTTCGCCCGCGCCGCGCGTGGCGCCTATCGCGCGAAAGCCTGAGCGCAAGCTTGTTCCCGTCGCCCGTGCGGTCGTCGCGCGGGTGTTGCCTGTCCCCGATCCGAAGAGCCCATGAACGCATCCGTCGCGCCGTCCTGGCATCCCGCACTCGAAGCGCGCCACGCGCCGCTGGTCGAGAAGCTCGAACGCCTGATCCCGTGCATGGAGGTGCCGCTGCACCTGCCGTGGATCGACGCCATCCTCGAGCTCAAGCGCCAGCGTGGCGCGGTGATCATGGCGCACAGCTACCAGTCGCCGGAGATATTCCACGGCGTCGCCGACATCACCGGCGATTCGCTGGCGCTGGCGCAGGCCGCGGCCAAGTGCGACAGCGACCTGATCGTGCTGTGCGGCGTCCACTTCATGGCCGAGAGCGCCAAGATCCTGGCGCCCGACAAGACCGTGCTGATTCCGGATCTGGAAGCCGGCTGCTCGCTGGCGTCCTCGATCACCGCCGCCGACGTGCGCGCGCTGCGTGCCCAGCATCCGGGCACGCCGGTGGTCAGCTACGTCAACACCAGCGCGGCGGTGAAGGCCGAATCCGACGCCTGCTGCACCTCCGCCAACGCGGCGCAGGTGGTGGAAGCCATCGCCGCCGAATTCGGCGTGGACAAGGTGATCTTCCTGCCCGATCGTTACCTCGGTTCGTGGGTGGCGCAGCAGACCGGCATCGAGCTGGTGCTGTGGAACGGCGTGTGCGAGGTGCACGAGAAGTTCACCGCGATGGAAGCGCGCCACACCCGCGAACGCTTCGATGCGAAGATCGTGGCGCATCCGGAATGCGCGCCCGAGGTGCTGGCCGAGGCCGACTTCGTCGGTTCCACCAGCGCCATGGGCAAGTGGTTGGAAAAGGAAAAGCCGACGCGGGTGGCGATGATCACCGAGTGCTCGATGGCCGACAACCTGCGCAACCAGTTCCCGCAGGTGGAGTTCATCAAGCCCTGCAACCTGTGCCCGCACATGAAGCGGATCACCCTGCCCAACATCCATGCCTGCCTGCGTGAGCTCAAGCACGAAGTGACCGTGCCGGCCGACGTGGCCGTCGCTGCGCGCCGCGCGCTGGACCGGATGCTGGCGGTGGGGCGTCGCGACCGGGTGTGAGCGCGCCTGCGCCCGTCATCATGGTCGGCGGCGGCATTGCCGGGCTGTCGGCGGCACTGGCCGCCGCACCGGCGCCGGTGCTGCTGCTGGCGCGCGCGCACGGTGCGCGCGGTGCCGCCAGCGCGCTGGCGCAGGGCGGGATTGCCGCAGCCATCGACCCCGGCGACAGCCCGCAGGCGCACGCGCATGACACCTGCGTGGCCGGCAGCTTCCACAACGATCCGGCCATCGTCGACCTGCTGACCGCCGGCGCCGCCGATGCGGTACGCTGGTTGCAGGCCATCGGCGTGGCCTTCGACCGCGAACCCGACGGCCGCCTGCAGTTCTGCCGCGAGGGTGGCCACGACCGCGCGCGCATCGTCCATGCCGGCGGCGACGCCACCGGTGCCAAGGTGATGGAAGCGCTGGTCGCCGCCGCGCGCGCGGCATCGCATATCGAACGCCGCGTGGGGGTAGATGTCGACGGGCTGGTGCTGCGCGACGGCCAAGTCTGCGGCGTCTGCATCACTCAGTCCGACGGCAGCCGCGAGGCGCTGCACGGGCGCGCGGTGGTGCTGGCCACCGGCGGCATCGGCGGGCTGTTCGCGCAGACCAGCAACCCGGCGGATGCCGACGGCAACGGGCTGGCGCTGGCGCTGGCCGCAGGCGCTGCCGCGCGCGACCTCGAGTTCGTGCAGTTCCACCCTACCGCCATGGCGCTGCCCGGCCTGCACAGCCTGCCGCTGGTCACCGAAGCCTTGCGCGGTGCCGGCGCACGCCTGCTGGATGCGGACGGCGCTTCATTGATGGACGGCGTGCATCCGCTGGCCGACCTGGCGCCGCGCGACATCGTCGCGCGCCGGGTCTGGCAGGCCTGCCGCGACGGCGGCGCGTGGCTGGATGCGCACAAGGTCGGCGCCGCGTTCCCGCAGCGCTTTCCCACCGTGTTCCAGGCCTGCATGGACCACGGCATCGACCCGCGCGTGCAGCCGATCCCGGTGACCCCGGCTGCGCACTTCCACATGGGCGGGATTGCCGTCGACGCCGATGGCTGCAGTTCGCTGCCGGGCCTGTACGCGGTGGGTGAAGTCGCCTGCAACGGCGTGCACGGCGCCAATCGGCTGGCCAGCAACTCGCTGCTGGAAGGCGTGGTGTTCGGCCGTCGACTGGGCGTGCTGCTGCGCGCGTTGGCCGAGAGTGGCCAATCGTCCGGCGGCTTCCGGATGGTGCGGCGCAAGCCGTCGCTGGACGCAGCGCAGCTGGACTATCTGCGCGCGCTGATGATGCAGGCGATGGGGCCTATGCGCAGCGGACCGACGTTGCAGGCGGCGTTGCAGGACTGCACGGAATTGGCCGGGTTCGGCTGGCAGGGCGAACTGGCGCAGCGGATGTTGGCCGCTGCCCTGCGGCGAACCGCCAGCGTGGGGGCGCATTACCGCAGCGATGCGCCGCCGGCGGGCTGATCACGCCGGCAAAAACGGGCACGTCCCTGTGCCCCCCGAAACACGTTGCGGCTCAGGCGGCGGGCATTCGCATGCCCGGTTCGCCGTGCCAGTAGCCGTTGCGCTCGCCGATGCGCGCCGGCGCTTCGCTGGCGCCGCGGGCGGCGTCGAAGTGGCGGACGATGGCTTCCATCCCCTCGGCCTGCGGATATAGCCGCAGGATGTCCACGCCCAGCGCGCGAAGCTCGGGCAGTTCGGGCCCGAGGTCGGTGATTTCCTCGCCCTGCACGCTGATGCCGTTGATGCGCAGGAACGGGCGGCCTTCGCGGGTCGCCAACGGCATGCCGTCGGGATAGTCGATGCAGCGGAAGCCGCACTGGTCCTTCGGCACGTCGAGCGCGCGCGCGGTGAAGCAGCGGGCCGAGAACGACAGCGGCAGCCGGCCCCAGCCGATCACCTCCAGTTCCGGCATGCTGCCGCCGTCGGCAACAAAGGCGTCCTTGAGTTCGCCGATCAGGGTGCGGCCCTGCTCGACGCCCGGCACCCAGCGGCGCAGGCCGTCTTCGCCCAGCATCGCCAGCGCGCGGTGGTTGTAGACGTTCAGTGTCGGCCCGGCCACGAACGGACGGCCCTTTTCCTTGCACAGCTGCACTGCCGACAGGTCGTTGGCTTCGATCCAGAAGCCGCCGTGGGAGATCTGCCGGTCCAGCACGGACAGTTCGGATTCGGCTTCGATCAGCGCCAGCGTCGACAGCACGATCTGCTTGCCGGAGGCGGCCAGTTCTTCCGCCAGCGCCAGCCAGTCGGCGGTGCGGAGCTCGCGGCGCTTGCTGCACACGGTTTCGCCGAGGTAGACGATGTCGACCGGCCAGTGGATGGCTTCGCGGTAGAACGCCAGGGTGCGCTCGCGCGGCCAGAAATACTGCAGCGGGCCAAGGCTCAGTTTCATCGGGATTCCTTCAGTGCCAAGCGCGGTGGTACGGGCCCAGCGTGGTCTGGTGGCCTTCGGCGTGGCGCGACAGTTCCGCCTGCCATTCCGGCTTGAGTTGCCAGTGCGCTTCATCGGCGATGACCTGGTCGATCGCCTTGCGCCAGGTGCGGGTGACCGAGCTGACGTAGGCGACGCCGCGCTGGCGGCCCTCGATCTTCAGCGCGGTCACCCCGATCTGCTTCAGCCGCGGCAGCAGCTCCATCGTGTTGAGGCTGGTCGGCTCTTCCAGCGCGTGGAAGATCTCGTTGCCGACCTCGAAGCGGCCCTTGCACACGGTGGGGTAGCCGGCCGGTTCCTCGGGCTTGAATTCGTCGATCAGCACGTCGTTCAGGCGCACGCTGCGGCTGCCGTCGTCCTGTTCGTCCCAGCGCACGAACTTGGCCGGCGAGCACACGCCGTGGCGGTTGGGCGAGGCGCCGGTCACGTAGCTGGACAGCTGGCAGCGGCCTTCCACCATGATGCACAGGCTGCCGAAGGCGAACACTTCCAGCGCCACCGGCGACTTCTCGCACAGCCGCTCCACCTGCTGCAGCGACAGCACCCGCGGCAGTACCGCGCGGCTGATGCCGAAGCGCTCGAAGGCATAGCGTAGCGCCGGCGCGGTGGTGGCGCTGCCCTGCACGGAAAGATGGCGAGGCAGGTTGGGGTGGGTGCGCGCAGCGTAGTCCAGCACCGCCATTTCGGCGGCGATGATGGCGTCGGCGCCCAGCGAGGCGGCCTTGTCCACCGCGGCGTGCCAGTCGCGCAGGCGCACGCTGTCGGGGTAGGTGTTCAGCGCCAGGTAGACTTTGGCGTTCTTGGCATGCGCATAGCGGATGCCGGCGCGCAGCTCATCGTCGCTGAAGTTCAGCCCGGGGAAGGCGCGCGCGTTGGTCTGGTCGCGGAAGCCGGCGTAGACCGCGTTGGCGCCGGCATCCACCGCCGCCTGCAGGGCCGGCAGGTTGCCGGCGGGACACACCAGTTGCATGGGAAGCTCCCAGCTGGGGAAGCAGGCATGGTCTTGCGTGGAGCCGGGGGCGTCATTGATTTGCGTCAATCGCGTCGCCCGCCGCTGAACGAAACCCGAGTCCGATCCTGCCTTAAGGCGCACATAAGCCGGCGGCGGTGGAATGCGGCCGTGGGCAATCCGCCCGCTTCCGGAGAGACGCCATGAACGCCACTGTTCGCACGCTGTTCCCGCTCATCGCCGTGGCCGCCGCGCTGGCCGCGCCCGCCGCGTTCGCCGGCCCCAAGTGCACCGATGCCCCCCGCGACAAATGGTTGCCGAAGGAGGTCATGCAGGCGCGCATCGTCAAGGCCGGCTACGCCATCGACAAGTTCAAGGTGTCCGGCAGCTGCTACGAGATCTACGGCAAGGACAAGGCCGGCAATCGGGTGGAGATCTACTACGACCCCACCAACGGCAAGGTGGTCAAGGAAAACATCGACGACTGACGGAGATTCGTGATGGACACCATCCTGCAACATGCGAGCAACGAGCCGGCGGCGACGCCGGCACCGACGGTCAAGGTCTGGGATCCGCTGGTGCGGCTGTTCCACTGGTCGCTGGCGGTGTGCATCCTCGGCGCGTTCCTGGTGGAGGAGGGCGATACCGCCCACCGCTGGCTGGGCTACACGGCGCTCGGGCTGATCGCATTCCGGGTGCTGTGGGGGCTGGTGGGCTCGCGCCACGCCCGCTTCGGCGACTGGGTGCGCGGCCCGCGCGCGGTGGCCGGCTACCTGCGCGAGCGGCTTGCCGGCCGCTCGCAGCGCAGGCTGGGGCACAACCCGGCGGCGGCGGTGATGATCCTGCTGCTGATGGCCTGGGTGGCCGCGGTGGGCACCACCGGCTGGATGCAGACGCTGGATGCCTACTGGGGCGCCGAATGGCTGGAAGAACTGCACGAGGC
>JANJSW010000085.1 GCA_024711415.1 Thermomonas sp.
AGGACGGCGAAGGGCGTGAGATCGACTTCCGCAACACGCTGATCATCCTCACCTCCAACGCCGGCACCGACCTGGTGATGCAGGCCTGCAGCGAGTCCGAGGAGCTGCCCACCGTCGATTCCCTGAATGAACTGCTCAAGCCCGAGCTCAACCGCGTATTCAAGCCGGCCTTCCTGGGCCGCACCGCGGTGGTGCCCTATTACCCGCTGCGCGACGAGAACATGCGCAAGATCGTGCGGCTGAAGCTCAACAAGATCGGCAAGCGGATCCGCGCCAACCATGGCGCGGCGTTCGAGTACGACGACGCGGTGGTGGATGCCATCGCCGATCGCTGCACCGAGGTCGATTCCGGCGCCCGCAACATCGACAACATCCTCACCGGCACGGTCCTGCCGGAAGTCTCCGGCTATGTGCTGGAGCGGATGGCCGAAGGCGGCGGCGTCCACGCCATCCGCATCGGCGTCGGCGAGGCCGGCCGCTTCGACTATGCGGTGACCTGAGCCGTGCGTGCCGCGAGTCGACCCGCGACCTAGCCCGTCCGCCCTATGCCGGCCATCCGGCCGGCCCGGGCATAGCACTTCGGGTGAATGTTCGAAGGCGCCCGCAGCCCCGACGATTGGCACGAACAACCGCCGAATCCGCCATGTCCACGCTTTCCACCCGCAACCGGATGTACTTCCTGACCCTGGACGGCAAACAGGAGGACGAGCTGCTGGTCGACGAAATGCTCGGGGAGGAAGGCATCTCGCAGCTGTTCCAGCTGCGCCTGAAGCTGCTTTCCAGCGAGTCGCACTTCGCGCCCGAGGACATCATCGGCAAGAGCGCCATCCTGCGCATCGAGACCTGGGACAGCGACCACTGCGGCGGTGAGCGCCACTGGAGCGGCTACGTCTCCCGCTTCGCGGTGACCGGCTGCATTCCCGCGGCGCATGACCGCAGCGGCGACTTGTACACCTACGAATGCGACATCGTGCCGTGGTTCTGGTTCATGACCCAGAACGAGGACTGCCGCATCTTCCAGAACCTGACGGTGGCCGACATCATCGACACCGTGTTCGCGGAATTCGGCTACAGCGACTACAAGCTGGAGCTGTCGAGGAGCTACCCCAAGCTCGAGTACTGCACCCAGTTCAACGAGAGCACGTATGCCTTCCTGTGCCGCCTGGTCGAGCGCGAAGGCATCTATTTCTATTTCCGCCACGATGACTCCAGCGAAGCCCGGCACATCCTCGTCTTCAGCGACAACAAGGACCACAACCCGCGCCTGGAACCGTTCCAGGTGCCGTTCCACCACGAAGGCCACGCGGAGGGAACAGACGCGATCCGCAAACTGTCCTCCACCCAGCAGGTGCGCACGCGCGCGGCCACCCTGGCCGACTGGGACTACGTGAAGCGGGCACCGCTCAGCGAAAACACCCCGACCCTGCTGCGCGCCGGCAGCGATCTGGGACTGGAGATCTACCGCTATCCCGGCGGCTTCACCCCGGCCAGCGGCGCCGCGGACGCAGCGGTCGGCAAGCACCTGACGAGCGTGTTGATGGAATCGCAGGAAAGCAGCCACCTGCTCTTCCACGGCGAAGGCCAGGTACGCGCGCTGACGCCCGGCTACCTGTTCGAACTGGAGAACCACGGCCTCATCGAGTCGTTCAATGCGGTCTACATGGTGGTGTCGGTGCAACACCATGCGCGGAACAACCTGATGGTGCCGGACAGCACCGCCTGGTACGGCAACACCTTCACCCTGCAGGCCAGGGACACCATTTACCGCCCCGCGCAGGTCACGCCGCGCGGGCGCGTGCACGGCCCGCAGACCGCGATCGTCACCGGCCCTGCGGGCAACGAAGTCCATACCGACGACCTGGGCAGGATCAAGGTGCGGTTCCCGTGGGATCGCAAGGTGGCGGGCCGCAGGACCAATACCGAGGACGACAAGTCCTCGTGCTGGGTTCGGGTGGCCCAGCTGTGGGCCGGGGCCGGCTACGGCACGTTCTTCCTGCCGCGGGTGGGCATGGAAGTGGTGGTGGACTTCCTCGACGGCGACCCCGACCGTCCGCTGGTGGTCGGCTGCGTCTACAACGGCCCCAACTCGCCGCCCATCGCGCCCGCCGACGCCACCCGTTCCACCATCAAGACGCTGTCCTCGAAGGGCGGCGGAGGCTTCAACGAGCTGCGCTTCGAGGACAAGAAGGGCAGCGAGGAGATCTTCCTGCACGCGCAGAATGACCTGCAGCTGCGCACCGGCAACTGCCGCACCGAAGCCGTCGGCACCAACGCCGACCTGTCGATCGGCAAGGACCGCACCGAAAGCATCGGCGAGAACGACCAGCTCACCATCGGCCAGGCGCAGACCATTTCCGTGGGCACCAGCCGCGCGATCACCGCAGGCCAGGACGACTACCTCACCGTCGGCGCCAACCAGCACACCGACGTCGGGATGAACATGTCGGTCACCACCGGGACCAACCACCACGTGAATGCGGGGGTCAACTCCGCACTCACGGCAGGGGTGAACATCGACATGAAGGCCGGCGTCAACCTGGTGGCGGAGGCCGGCGTCGTCATCAGCCTCAAGGCCGGCAGCAATTCGATCGTGCTTAACCCGGCCGGTGTTTTCATCACCGGCAACCTGGTGATGATCAATTCCGGCGGCAGTCCGCTGTCCGCGCAGAAAGCACAAAAAGCGGAGAAGGCGGACAAGCCCGCCAAGGCCAAGGACGCCATCCAGGGCAACGCCGGCAAGGTATCGAACCCCGCCCAGCAGCTGCAGGCCCAGGCCTTGCGCAACGCCGCCCGCAGCGCCCAACCGTTCTGCGCCGAATGCGAAGCCGCGCGCGCGGCGCTGGAAGCGCTGGGCTGATCCGCCCATTCATCGGCCTTCCCACCCCGACACCCGCATCCTCTGCACGCATCGAACTCCCGCCGCCATGTCCTTTTCCCCGCAGCTTCCGCGTATAGCTCCAATGAACACGGAATGCATCGCGCCGGAAAGGGGGCTGGCCGATGGCTCGGCGGGTTTGTCCCGCGCCACTACACAAGGCGGAAATTTCTTCGTGATCGGCCAGGGTCAATACCAACAGTTGCAACGGGCAGTGTTCGGGCAGGGCAAGCGCCCGGTCTTCGCGGTACTCGACGGGGCGATCATCGACGATCTGCCATCGCGGCTGCGCCAGCACGCACCGGACGCGATGTGCCTGTTCTCCGGCGACCTCGACCCGATGCTCGCGGCGGCAGCGCCCTACCTGCTGCCGCTGGCACCTGATGCCGCGGCCACCCGACTGGCGCTGCTGGAGGGCTGGAACGAGCACTGGGGCATCGTGCTGGTGGCCGATCCCGGCACCGACGTCTATTCGCTGCGGGCACACCTGCGGCGGGTACTGCGGGTCAACACGCCGGGCGGCGCCTCGATGCTGTTCCGCTTCTACGATCCGCGCGCCTTCCGCAGCGTCGTCCCCACCTTCGACCTGGCGCAGCGGAAGGCGTTATTCGGCCCGATCCACGGCTGCTACACCGAGGGCCGCAGCAACGACAGCGCGCTGTACTTCGCCCGCGACGGCCTCGAGGCCCCGAACCAGCTGTCGCTGGCCGCTGCCGCCTAGGAGCCCTCATGCTCGAACTCGATCGCAAGCAGATGAGCGCCATCGGCGAGACGCAACTGCGCAACAACCTCGCCGATTTCCTCAACCGCCACCTCGGCGGCAAGGCGCCGCTGCAGCTGGACCAGCTCGACGCCGAGCTCGACGCGGTCATCGCCCACTGCCGCAAGGCCGGCCTGCGCAGCCAGCGCGCGGTGGCGGCCTATGCGCTGGCGTGTTCGCTGTTCGGCAACGAGCGGGTCGGCAACGATCCTTCGATCATCGGCATCCTCGCCGACCGCAGCAGCCCGCAGATCGACCGCGCCCTGCTGATCGAAATGTGGACGGCCGCCGCGTACAGCGATTTCCGCCGGCTGCAGAGGGGCTGACATGTTCGAATCCTTGACCGAAGGCCTGTCCGGCATCGGCGCCGCCGCCGGCCAGGCCGTGCAACAGGCCCGGCAGGCCGCCGCCGGCGCCGCGCAACAGGCGGCCAGTGCCGCGCAGGGCGCGATCGCGGAAGCCCAGGCCGCCGTTGCCAATGCCACCACCGCCGCCACCGGCGCGGCGAGTGGTGCGGTGGCGGAGGCGCAGCAGGCCGCGCAGGCGGCAGCCGCACAGGCGGGAGCGATGGCACAGGGCGCCCTCGTGCAGGCCAACCAGGCGCTGGACGATGCCCGCAACGCCGCCAACGACATGGCGCAGAACACGCTGGCGCAAGCCAACACCGCGCTCACCCAGGCCCGCGAGCAGGCGGGCGCCGCCGCGCAGGGCGCGCTGGCGCAGGCGCAGGGCGCGGTGGATGCCGCGCAGCAGCAGGCGCAGGCCGTGGTGCAGGGCGCACTGGAGCGCGCCGGCGCGGCCCTGGACAACGCCATGGACACCGCCGAACAGGCCGCGCAAGCGCAGCTCGACCGTGCCATGGGCATGGTCGACAACGCTACCGCGCTGGTCGAGGACGGCGTCGACAACGCGCTGGCGGCCGCCAACAGCGCCATCGACCAGGCGCAGGACCTGCTGCGCAATGCCGCCACCGACGCGCTGGAACAGGCGCGCAGCGCCACCCTTGATCGGGCGCGCGATGCATTGGGCCCGGTGCAGTCCGCGCTGGATGCCCTGCCCGCCGCCTTCCCCAACCTGCCGGTGGAATTCCCCGCCTCGGATTGCCCCTATGTCCGCGCCCTGAGGGACGCGCTGGCGCGCCGCGCCGCGCAGGCCAACAATGCCCTCGGCAACGCCGGCAACGCGCTGCAGAACATCGCAGGGCCCCTGCTGGAACAGGCCAACGGCATGCTTGATCAGGCCGACGGCATGGCGGATCAGGCGCTTGCCGCCATGGACGATGCCTGCGCCGCGCTGGACGACGCGCAGGCGCTGGCCAACGGTGCGGCCAAGTCGGCGCTGGACGCCGCCAAGGGTGCGGTGCAGCAGGCGCAGCAGGCGGTACGCGACGGCGCAAATGCGGCGATCAGCCAGGCCCGCGGCGCGGTGGATTCGGCACGCGACCAGGTGCAGCAGACGGCGCAGGGCGCAATCGGCCAGGCCATGGCGGCGGTGGATTCCGCCCAGCAGCAGGCCGGCGACGCCGCCCAGCAGGCGCTGGACAGTGCGCGGCAGGCGGCGGCAGCGGCCCAGCAGCAGGCCAACCAGGTCGCACAACAGACGCTGGCGCAGGCCAACCAGGCCGCGCAGCAGGCCCAGCAGGCGCTCAACGGCGCCGCGCAGAACGCCCTCAACACCGCGCAGAACGCGGCCCAGGAAGCCGCCGCCAGCGCCGGCGACGCCGCGCAGGCCGCCATCGGCAAGGCCCGTACCGCGGTCGCGGACGCAGCGGCTGCCGCCGCTCGCGCCGCCAACGTCGCGGTGGCGGGCGCGCAGTCCGCAATCGCTGGCGCCGGCCAAGCGGTTGGCAACGCAGCCAGCTCGCTGGGCAATCTGTCCGGTTAGGAGGGGCAAGCGCGCGCCGCGACGCCAGCTGCGCCGCGAAACTAGGGAATCATTTCCTTGACCTGCCCCGGATACGCGACGGTGACGACGCCGCCCCAGGCGCATTGGCTGGTGCAGGTATTGTCCAGCGCGGGAATGCCGCCGATCAGCACGGTGGGCGCGCCCGGCTTCCAGGGCGTGGTCACCGGAATGCAGGGCATCGGGGTCAGCACCCCCATGGCGGCAGCGGTTGCCGAGGCCACGGTCGGGTTGCTAGGCGTGGTGCACATCGCGAACGGCATGATGTTCTTCATCGGCACGAAATCCATGATCGTTGCCGCCGGCATCATGCTCGACATGACCCGGTTCTCCGGCGTCACCACCAGCGCGGACGGCGCCACCCCGAACGAACACATCAGGGTGGCGCCATTGACGACATGGATCGGCATCGTGCGTCCGCCTGCCGGAATCAGCCGCCGGTGGCCATGATTTCGACGCGACGGTTTTCCCCGGCTTCCGGGTCGTTGGCGTTGAGCAGCTGGCTCTCGCCCTTGCCGACGGCGCGCAGGCGCGCGGAGGACACCCCGTGCTCCATCAGGTAGCGCCGCACCGAAGCGGCGCGACGATCCGAGAGTGCCTTGTTGTAGCTCGCGGAACCCTTGGCATCGGTATGCCCGATCACGGTGAAGCTGCGGTTCTCCAGCTGCGGCGACACCAGCGCCTTGGCCAGTGTGGCCATGGTCTGCTCGGAGCTGCCGGAAATCCGGTCGGAGTTGAAGTCGAAATTGATCTGCATGTTGATGGAGGCGGCCTTCGCGGGCTTGGCCACCGGCGCGGGCGCGGTGGTCGCCATCGCCGCCGCGCCGGGGCGCAGCGCACGGGTCTGGCCCTGTGCCTGCTCGGTGTTTTCGGCCTTCAGGCTGTTGATGATCGAATCCACCGACGGCGCGGCCTGTGCGTCCTGCGCGTACGCCCCGCCACAGCCGGCCAGCAGGGCAACCGCCAGCGCGCCGCGGACAATCTGGATCATGCTCATTGATGCATCCTCGTGGTATTGCGGCCTGGCGGCCGGATCGGTCGCATGCGCCGCGCGCATGCCGAGCGGACGTCGCCCGCATGGTGGAAAGAGTCTGCTACCGCTGTGCCGCGATTTCGATACACCGTTCGGCCTAGTCCTGCGTCCTTCCAGCCGAGGACAACCGCCGCCCGACGGGCGCCGCGCCGGCAACCCGCCTTGACCCCGCCGGCGCCTCAGAAATCGCCGCAACCATTGCGACGCTGGCTTTCGAAGCAGTTGGTGAGGTTGGGGCGGGTGCGCACCTTCGACCATTCCATCGCCAGCGCATCGCCTGCCGACGCCAGCGGCTGGTCGTCCAGCGTCGCGTTGATGGCGCAGACCGGTGCGGTGCCGAGGTTGCGGTCGTAGACATAGGTGTCCACCGTCTCGTGGATCAGGTTGACCGGCCTGCCGTCCACGCCGGGCAGCGGGATGACCTGCAGCGCAGTGGCGTTGGAGGGTGCCTGGGCGAAGACATAGTTCTTTGCGCTGGCGCCGCCATTGATCGGGTAGTAGCCGACCGGCGACAGCGGGCCTGCCGGTGAATTCCACACCGTGGCAGTGCCGAACACGCTTTCCAGCGTGTCGCCGTTGCGGAAGCCGGTCACGGTGCCGCCCAGCTGCGGATTGGGGACGCCGAGATAGCGCGTGACCGCATCCGCGGTGAACAGCAGGGTGGCCGGGGTGATGCTCAGCACCCCGGGCAGGA